>NZ_JBEZDN010000125.1:0-23387 GCF_040648315.1 Pseudonocardia sp. NPDC049154 | reverse complement strand
CCCGACCACGCCGCGCACGAGGCCGCCGGCGCGGCGCTGCAGGCCCGCACCTGCCGCGACCTGCTGCGCGCCGCCGGGGCGCCGACCCGCGGCCGGCACGGCACGACGGTGCCGGCCGGGCTGCGGGAGAAGGGCGTGACCCGCCGCGAGTACGAGGTGCTGGCGCTGGTCGGGCGCGGGCTCACCAACCCCGAGATCGCCCGCCGGCTGGTGCTGTCCCGCCGGACCGTGGAGACGCACGTCGCGAACCTGCTGGCCAAGACCGGCGCGGCCCGGCGCACGGAGCTGCACCGGTGGGCCGGCGGCGAAACTCCGTAGTTCTCACGGATCCGGTGGGCGCCGCCGCGGCGGACAGTTCCGGCCATGCAGACGACACCCTGCCCGATCGAGACCGACGTCCTGGTGGTCGGGGCCGGCCCCGCCGGGCTCGCCACGGCCCTGGCCGCCGTGACGCACGGGGCACGCGTCCTCGTCGTCGAGCGGCGCGGCACCACCTCGACCATCCCGCGCGCCACCGGCGTGAGCACCCGGACCATGGAGATCCTGCGCGAGTGGGGCCTCACCGACGCGGTGCTGGCCGGCGCGATCGGCGACGTCCCGCCGCGGGTCGCGGTCGCCGAGACCCTCGCCGCTCCGGTGCGCGAGTACCGCGACGTCGGCTACCCCTCGCGGCGCGAGGCGCTGCGGGCCAGCCCGACGCACCCGCTGCTGTGCCCGCAGGACCACCTGGAGCCGCTGCTCGTCGCGGAGCTGCGGCGCCGCGGTGGCGAGGTCCGCTTCGACAGCGCGCTCATCGACCTGACCGTCGCGGACGGGGTCGAGGCGCGGCTGTCCGGCGGCGACCGGGTGCGGGCCCGGTTCGTCGTCGGTGCCGACGGGCCGCGCAGCCGGGTCCGTTCCGCGCTGGGCATCGGCCTGCGGGACCTGGGCACCCTCGGCGACTACGCCCAGGTGCTGTTCCGCCCGGACGCGGCGTCGGGGGTCGAGGCGCTCTTCGCCCGCGAGCCGAACGTCCTGTGGAGCATCGAGCACCCGGAGGCTGCCGGTGTGCTGCTGCCCGTGGGCGGGGGCCGCTGGTGCTACGCCCGGCAACTGCACAACGGCCGGGACTGCACCGGCGCCGAGGGCATCGCGGCCTACACGCCGGAGTTCTGGCGGTGGCTGCTGCGCACGGCGACCGGCCTGCCCGACCTCGAGCCGCAGCTGCTGGGCATGCAGGCCTTCACCATGGCCGCCGCGGTCGCCACGGAGGTGCGCTCCGGCCCCGGGTTCCTCGTCGGCGACGCCGCACACCGGATGACCCCGGTCGGCGGCAACGGCATGAACACCGCGATCCACGACGGCCACGAGCTCGGCTGGCGGCTGGGCTGGACGGTCCGCGGGTGGGCCGGTCCGGCGCTGCTCGACTCGTACGTCGAGGAGCGCGAGCCGGTCGGCCGGGCGCGGGCCCTGCGCTCGCTGCGCCCCGGCGACACCGAGCCGATCGACGGGCTGGCCGGCGACCTCGGGCTCGCCTGCCGGTCCGGCACCGTGGCCACCGAACCCGCCGACGGGGAGCTGCACCTGGGGACCGGGACCGCGCAGCCCGGCGAGCGCATCCCGCACGTCTGGGTGCGGACCGACAACGGCCGCCGGGCCGCCCTCGACCTGCTCGGGCCCGGGTTCACGCTGTTCACCGGCGCGGCGGACGCCGACTGGCGCACGGCGGCCGCACACCTGCCGGTGCCGGTCGAGGTCCCGGCGGTCGGCGACCGGGTCGCCCGCCGCTGCGGGCTGGGGCCGCGTTCGGCCCTGCTGGTGCGGCCGGACGGCGTGATCGCCTGGCGGCACGACGCCGGCGCGCGCGAGACCGCGGCCGACCACGCCCGGGCGCTGGCCCGGGCCGTCGGGACGGCCGTCGGCCTGGAGCCCGCCGTGGCGTGCGCCGCCTGACGGGGGTCGACACCCGGCGGTGTGCCCGGCGCGTTCCGTACGCTGCACGCTGATGGCGAGCGGCACCACCGGGGAGACCGGCACGACAGGACCGGGGCGGACGGAGCGGCGGGCGCGGATCGCGGTCGCCGCGGTCTTCCTCACCAACGGGGCGGTGTTCGCGAACCTGCTCCCCCGCTACCCCGAGATCAAGGCGTCGCTGGAGCTGAGCAACGCGCAGCTGGGCGCGGCCGTGGCCGCGTTCCCGTTCGGGGCCCTGCTGGCCGGGCTGACCGCATCGACGCTGGTCCGGCGGTACCGCTCGTCACGGGTGGCGACCTTCGGCATGGTCGTGGTGGCCGTCGGCATCCTGTTCGCCGGGCTGGCCCCCAACTGGGGCCTGCTGGCCGGGGCGCTGTTCGTGGCGGGCGCCGCCGACGCGGTGGTCGACGTCGGGCAGAACGCGCACGCCCTGCGCGTCCAGCGCCGCTACGGCCGCTCGATCTTCAACTCCTTCCACGCCACGTGGAGCGCCGGATCGGTGCTGGGCGGGCTGATGGGCTCCGCCGCCGCGGGGCTGGCGCTCCCCCTCGGCCTGCACCTGGGCGTGTCGGCCGGGATCTTCGTGGCGGTCGCGATGGTCGCCTACCGCTTCCTGCTGCCCGGGCCGGAGGACTCCGAGCGCGAGCCGACCGCGTCGCCGGCGCGCGTGCGCTCCCGCGCCGGCGGGCGTGCCCTGCTGGTCGTGCTGGTCCTCGGCGTGATCGCGTCGGCCGGCGCCCTGGTCGAGGACTCCGGCGCCTCCTGGGCGGCGGTCTACCTGTCCGGCAGCCTCGGCGCGGCCGCGGCGGTCGCCGGTCTCGGGTTCGTGGCCCTGCAGGCGCTGGAGTTCCTGGGCCGGGTGGTCGGTGACCGGCTGGTCGACCGGTTCGGGCAGCGAGCGGTGGCGCGGGGCGGCGCGGCGATCGTGGTCGTCGCGATGGGCCTGGCCCTGGCCTTCCCGACGGTCCCGGGCACCATCGTCGGGTTCGGCCTGGCCGGGCTCGGGGTGGCGACGCTGATCCCCGCCGCCATGCACGCCGCCGACGAGCTGCCGGGTCTGCCCACCGGGGCCGGCCTGACGGTCGTCAGCTGGCTGCTGCGGATCGGGTTCCTGGTGGCGCCCCCCGTTGTCGGACTGGTGGCCGACGCGACCTCGCTGCGGGCCGGCCTGCTCGTCGTCCCGCTCGCCGGGCTGGTGATCATCGCGGGCGCCGGGGCCCTGCCGACGCGAACAGGGCCCCACCGCTCCCCGCCTCACGCGGACAGGACGAAGCCCTCGTAGCCCTTCTCCGCGACCTCCGCGCAGGTCTTCGCGTAGGTCGCCATGCCGCCCGCGTACGGCATGAACACCCGCGGCTTGCCCGGGACGTTCGCCCCCAGGTACCAGGACGTCGAGGCCTGCGGCAGCAGCGTCCGGTGCGCCACCTCGTTGACGTGCGCCACCCAGGCCCGCTCGGCCTCCTCCGTGGTCTCCATCCGCGAGACGCCCTTCTCCCGCAGGTGGACGAGGCAGTCCGCGATCCACTCCACGTGCTGCTCGATCGCGGTCGGCATGTTGCACAGCACCGACGGGCTGCCCGGCCCGGTGATCGTGAACAGGTTCGGGAAGCCGGCCACCTGCAGCCCGAGGTGCGTCACCGGGCCCGCGGACCACTTGTCCCGCAACGGGACCCCGCCGGCGCCGCGGATGTCGAGGCCGAGCAGCGGACCGGTCATCGCGTCGAACCCGGTCGCGAAGATGATCACGTCGAGCGGGTGCTCCTCGCCGGTGCGGATCCCGGCCGGGGTGATCTCACGGATCGGGTCGGCGCGCACGTCGACCAGGGACACGTTCGGCCGGTTGTAGGCCTCGAAGTAGTCCGTGTCGATCGGCGGGCGCTTGGTGGCGAAGCCGTGGTCGCGCGGGGTCAGCTTCTCGGCCGTCGCGGGGTCCCGGACGACCGCGCGGATCTTGTCCCGGATGAAGTCCGACGCCGTGTCGTTGGCCTCGCGGCTGGTCAGCAGGTCGGCGAAGGAGGCACGGAACTTCAGGCTCCCCCGCTCCCACGCCCGCTCGTAGATCGCGGTGCGCTCGGCCTCGTCGACCGCGAGCGCCGAGACCTCGCTGATGAGGAACGGATGGCCGTTCGTCGACTCGCGCTGGATGCGGCGGATCTCGTCGTAGCGCGCCTTCACCTCGGCGCGCTCGGCGGCGGACACGGGGCCGTTGCGCGCGGGGATGCTGTAGTTCGCGGTGCGCTGGAAGACGGTCAGGTGGGCGGCCTCCTTCGCGACCACCGGCACCGCCTGGATCCCCGTCGAGCCGGTCCCGACGATCCCGACGCGCTTCCCGGCGAGGTCCACGCCCTCGTGCGGCCAGCGCCCGGTGTGGAACCACTCGCCGGCGAAGGTGTCGAGCCCGGGGATGTCCGGGACGTTCGCCGTCGACAGGCAGCCGACGGCCGTGACGAGGAACCGGCAGGTCAGCGTGCGGTCGGCCGTGCGCACCGCCCAGGTGGAGGTGGCGTCGTCGAACGTCGCGGACTCGACCCGGGTGCCGAGGTCGATGTCCCGGTGCAGGTCGAACCGCTCGGCCACGTGCTCCAGGTAGGCGCGGATCTCGAAGTGCTCCGGGTAGCGCTCGGTCCACTCCCACTCGTGCTGGAGCTCCTCGTCGAACGAGTACGAGTAGTAGTAGCTCTCCGAGTCGCAGCGTGCGCCCGGGTACCGGTTCCAGTACCACGTGCCGCCGACCCCGTCGCCCTGCTCGAGCACCCGCACCCGGAAGCCCTCGGAGCGCAGCCGCTGCAGGGCGTACAGGCCGGAGAACCCCGCGCCGACCACCACCACGTCGAGCTGACCATCCGACCCGCCGGCCGGACCGTTGCGAAACGTCATCGTTCCCTCCCGCCACCCCACTCTGCGCGACGGCGCGGTGATCCGCCAGATGCACCTGCCTCAACCCCGTGAGCGGCAACTGCCCCTAGAGGGGCAGTCGGCACTCACGACCCGGGGTGACCTGCGGTGATCTCCCACAGTGCCGCGACGACCGGGCGGCGCAGGTCGGCGCGGCGCACGCAGAGCCCGATCGGGAACGGCGCGAGCCCGGCCTCGACCACCGTGAGCCGGTCCGCGACCCCGCTCGTCTCCAGCACCAGCCGCGGGACGATCCCGGCCCCGTACCCGAGCGCGACGAGTGCGAGGAGCCCCTCGTGCCCGTCCGGCTCGGCGGCGATCACCGGCGTGACCCCGCGGGCCCGGAACCAGCGCTGGGCCGCCTCCCGCACCAGCCCGCGGTGCGGCACCACGAACGGTCCGCCGGCCGCCTCCTCCCGCCCGCGGGCCGTGACCAGCACGAGGTCCGTGGTCGCGACGGTGCGGGTGAGGATCGGCTGCGGCAGCCGGTCCGGGACACCGGCGACGGCGGCGTCGACCTCCCCCTCGTCGAGCCGGGCCAGGGCGGCCGCGGCGTCGCCGGTGCGCAGGTCGACGCGGACCTGCGGGTGCGCCTCGCGGAACGGGGCGAGCAGGTCGGGCAGCAGTGCCTGGCAGGCCGTCACCGTGGCGAAGAGCCGCAGCTCACCGGCCAGGTCGCCGGGCTCGCCGGCGCCCGCGCGGTATCCAGACCACAGCGCGAGCGCCTGCTCGGCGTAACCGGTGAACCGGCGACCCTCGGCCGTCAGCGCCACCCCGCGCGGGCCGCGGTCGAGCAGCCGGGCGCCGGCCCGCGCCTCCAGCCGCTGCACGGTGCGGGTGAGCGTGGCCGGGCTGACGTGGCACTCCAGGCTGGTCCGGCCGAAGTTCAGGGTGCGGACGAGGTGCAGGAACAGCTCCAGCTCGCGGTGCTCCACCTTTCACCTCCTGAAACGGCCCGGTGCAGTTCTTGCGCTTGTCGCAACGGTTCCGCGGACCCTACAACGAGGACCATGCGATCGGACGTCTTCACCACCGAGTCCCTGGCCGTCCCCGGCGGCACCGAGACCGTCCTGCGCGGCGGCAGGCACCTGTTCCCGCTGCTGCCGCAGGCGCTGCACGGCGTCCGGCGGATCGGCGTGATCGGCTGGGGCCCGCAGGGCCGCGCCCAGGCTCGCAACCTCCGGGACTCGCTGACCGGGACGGACGTGCGGGTCGCGATCGGCCTGCGCCCCGGCTCCGCCTCCCTGGACGACGCCCGCGCCCACGGTTTCACCGAGGCCGACGGCACCCTCGGCGACTGGCTGGCTATCGCCGCGGAGTCCGACCTGGTGATCCTGCTGATCGCCGACGCCGCGCTCGCCGCGCACCACGAGGAGCTCTTCGCCGTCCTCAAGCCGGGTGCGACGATCGGGCTCTCGCACGGCTTCCTGCTCGGCCACCTCCGCGCGACCGGGCGCGACTTCCCGGCCGGCCACCCGGTGATCGCGGTGTGCCCGAAGGGCATGGGCGACTCGGTCCGGCGGCTCTACGAGCAGGGCGCCACCGTCAACGGCGCCGGGATCAACGCCAGCATCGCCGTGCACGCCGACCCCGACGGCCACGCAGGAGACCGCGCCCTCGCCTGGTCGGTCGCCCTCGGCTCGCCCTACACCTTCGCCACCACGCTCGAGAGCGAGTACCGCTCGGACATCGTCGGCGAGCGCGGCATCCTCCTCGGCGCGGTGCACGGGCTGGTCGAGGCGCTGTACCGCCAGTTCCTGCTCGACGGCGCCGACCCCGTCACCGCCTACGAGCGGTCCTGCGAGGCCGTCACCGGGCCGATCGCGCACACCATCTCGAAGGCCGGCCTGCGCGCCGTGCGCGAGGCCACCGACACCGAGCTCTTCGACCGCGCCTACGCCGCCGCCTACGGGCCCGCCCGGGAGATCCTCGCCGAGATCTACGACGAGGTCGCCGACGGCACCGAGCTGCGCAGCGTCGTCCTCGCCGACGGCCGGTTGGCCACCCGGCCCATGTCGCGGATCGGCGGGTCCCCGATGTGGGCGCACGGCGACGAGGTCCGCGCCCGGCGCCGGGACGACCTGCCGATCGACCCGGTCACCGCGGGCCTGTTCGTGGCCACGATGGTCGCCCAGGTCGACGAGTTCGCCGAGCGCGGCCACGCGTGGTCGGAGATCGTCAACGAGTCGATCATCGAGGCCGTCGACTCGCTGCTGCCCTACATGCACGCCCGCGACGTGGCCTACATGGTCGACAACTGCTCGCGCACCGCCCGGCTCGGCACCCGGCGCTGGGGCCCGCGCTTCCAGGCCGCGTACGAGCAGATCGCCCTGCCGGTGCTCGCCGCCCCGGCGGACCCCAAGCTGGTGCAGGCCTTCCTCGACAACCCGGTGCACGAGGCGCTCGCCGCCGCGGCCGAGCTGCGCCCGAGCGTCGACATCTCCGTCTGACGGCTCGTGAGTGGCGATGGTCGCTATAGCGACGATCGCCACTCACGGGGAAGGTGGGCGCATGAGCACGACACACCGGATCGCCCTCATCCCCGGAGACGGCATCGGGCAGGAGGTGATCCCGCCGGCCACCGCCGTGCTCGACGCCGTCGGCCGGCGCCACGGGATCTCCTTCGCCTACGACGAGTTCGACTGGTCCTGCGAACGCTTCGCGCACGAGGGCGCGATGATGCCGGCCGACGGGCTCGACCGGATCCGGACGCACGACGCGATCCTGCTCGGCGCGGTCGGCTGGCCCGGCGTCCCGGACCACGTGTCGCTGTGGGGGCTGCTGATCCCGATCCGGCGCGCCTTCGCCCAGTACGTCAACCTGCGGCCGATCGCGGTGCTGGAGGGCGTGCCCTCGCCGCTGTCCGGCGCGAAGCCGGGCGAGGTGGACCTCGTCGTCGTCCGCGAGAACGCCGAGGGCGAGTACTCCGAGATCGGCGGCCGGATGAACCGGGGCCTCCCGTCCGAGCTGGCCGTGCAGGAGGCGGTGTTCACCCGCGCCGGCGTCGCCCGCATCGCCGACCACGCCTTCACCCTCGCCGAGTCCCGGCGCCGGCACGTCACGAGCGCCACCAAGTCCAACGGCATCGTGCACACCATGCCGTTCTGGGACGAGGTCGTGGCCGAGCGGGCGGCGGCGCACCCAGGCGTCGAGCTGCGCAGCGAGCACATCGACGCGCTCGCCGCCAAGCTCGTGCTGCAGCCGCAGAACTTCGACGTGATCGTGGCGTCGAACCTGTTCGGCGACATCCTGTCCGACCTCGCCGCCGCGGTCGCGGGCTCGATCGGCATCGCGCCGTCGGGCAACCTCAACCCGGAGCGGGAGTTCCCCTCGATGTTCGAGCCGGTGCACGGCTCGGCGCCGGACATCGCCGGCAAGGACCTGGCGAACCCCCTGGGCGCCATCTGGTCCGCCTCGATGCTGCTCGACCACCTCGGGCACTCGGAGGCCGGCGCCGAGGTGCTCGACGCGGTGCGGGCCCAGCTCGCCGACGGGCAGGTGCGGACCCGGGACATGGGTGGCACCGCGGGCACCGCCGAGTTCACCCGGGCCCTCCTCGACCGCCTCTGAACGACTCCCCTAACGCCCCGGCGCGGGCCGCCGCAGCCCGTCCACCAGGTGGGCCGACGCGTCCGGCCGGGCCTGGAGCTCCTCGGCCAGCCGCTCGCGGTCCCGGTCCGACCCCGTGAACGGCATGTCCGGCCTGGAGCGGACCACCGTGGCCAGCAGTGCGAGTACTCGAGTCATGATCCGATCTCCGATCCCGGCACGACGGGCGGGGTACGGCGGGCGGGACCCCTCGCCCCGCCCGCCCGGCCGTCCGTCGCGCCGTCCGTGGGTGCCGTCAGCCGTCCGCGGACGGCCTGATGTTCTGGTTGAGGTGGAAGGCGTTGTCCGGGTCGTAGCGCCGCTTGACCCGCGCGAGCCGGTCGTGGTTGCCCCGGTAGGAGGCACGCACCCGGTCCTCGCCCTCGTCCATGAGGAAGTTGACGTAGGCCCCGCCCGCCGAGGTCGGGTGCAGCTCGTCCCAGTAGTCCTTGGTCCACCGGGTGATCGCCCCGGCGTTGGCCGGGTCCGGGTCGACCCCGACGATCACGCCGGCCCAGCCGCCGTCGCGGTAGGCGAAGGCGGTCTCGTCCTCGCCCACGCGCGCCGCCGCGCCGTCGATCGGGTACAGGTGCATCGTCGAGTGCCCGCTGGGCAGCAGGGGCCCGAACTTCTCGTGCACCGCGATGCCTGCGTCGGAGATCTCGTCGAAGAAGTCCGCCCGCCAGTACCACTGCAGGCCGGCCGGGTAGAGGCCGTCGAAGGCGCTCTGCAGCGCCGTGAACGGCATCGGCTGCACGCCGACGAGCAGGGGCGAGCCGAACTCGCGGACCGGAGCCAGCACCTCGTCGGCCCGGTCGTGCGGGCCGGTGTAGCACCAGACGATCCCGCAGGCCTTGCGGCCCCACAGCTCCTCGGGGAAGGGCGGCGCCGGCGGGATGGTGAGCAGCGCGAACCACCCGCTCAGCTCCTCCGGCAGCGACGGCACCACCGAGCGGTACCAGCGCAGGACCTCGCCGGTGTCCGCCAGGTCGTAGAGGACGGGGCCGGCGACGACGGTCCCGTGGTCGCCGATCTCGTGGCAGCGGAAGGTGAAGGAGGTGACGATCCCGAAGTTCCCGCCGCCCCCGCGCAGCGCCCAGAACAGGTCCGGGTGCGACGTCGCGCTCGCCGTCACCACGCGCCCGTCGGCCAGCACGACGTCGGCGGAGACGAGGTTGTCGACCGTGAGGCCGAACCGGCGCGTGAGGTAGCCGATGCCGCCGCCGAGGGCCAGGCCCGCGACGCCGGTCGAGGCGATGAACCCCGAGGGCGTGGCCATCCCGAACGCCACCGTGGCGTGGTCGACGTCGCCCCACGTGCACCCGGCGTCGACCCGCACGGTGCGTCCGGCGGGGTCCACGGTGGTGCTCCGCATCGACGACAGGTCGACGACCAGGGCGTCGTCCCGGACGCCGAGGCCGGCGGCGTGGTGCCCGCCGCTGCGTACCGCGATCTCGAGGTCGTGGGCGCGGGCGAACCGCACCGCCGCGACCACGTCGGCGGTGTCGCGGCAGCGGGCGATCGCCGCGGGCCGCTGGTCGATCATCCCGTTGTAGACGGCGCGGGCGTCGTCGTAGCCGGCGTCGCCCGGCAGGATCAGGTCGCCGCGCAGGGCGGCCGCGAGGTCGGTGAAGGGCGTGCTGGAAGTGGTGCGCGCAGGCGTGGTGGTCACGCTCGCTCCTTCTCGGTCGGTGCCTCCGAGGTGCTCGGACGCGACACCCACCCATGCTGCGAACGGACCGTTCACCAGCCGTTCGGGCCGAGGGCCGGGCTCAGGGCGCGGGGCGAACGCCGAACGCCGGGGCCGGAACGCCGTGCGCCTCGAGGTCGGCGAGGCACCGGACGAGCAGCGCGACGCTCCCCTGTTCCTCGGCCAGGCCGGCCGCCGCCCGGAGCCGCTCCACGGCACGCCCGGCGTCGTCGTACGCGGCCCGCCGCCGCATCACCTCGGGCGTCCACCAGAGGTCGTCGTGGGCGCGGCCGGCGGCGAGCGCGGCGTCGAGCGTGGCCACGGCGTCCTCGCGGCGGCCGTCCCGGTCGAAGCGGTCGGCGAGCAGCGCCAGCCAGTACGGCATCCGGGCGAAGGCATCGGCGGCCTCCAGGCTCGCGATCCCGGCCCGGACGAGCTCGGTGCCGGAGGCGTCGGGCCGCGACCAGCCGTCGAGCACCAGGCCCCAGTCGCCGTAGTAGGCGAACGCGTACCGGTCGCACAGCCCGCGCAGCTCGTCGACCACCGCGCCGAGCTCGGCCCGGTCCCCGCGGAGCTGGTGGGTGATGGCCCCGTACGCCAGCGCGACGGCGAGGGCGTAGGCGTTGCCGGACTTGCGAGCCAGGGCGATCGCGTCCGTGGCGCTGGTCAGCGCCGCGCACGGGTCGCCGAGGAGCCAGTGGGCGTGCGCCGCGAACGCCCGCCCGTGCACGTCGGACCGGGTGCCGATGCTCAGCGGGTGGAACCCGCCGAACCCGGCGGCGAGGTCGAGGTGCTCGAGCGCCTCGGCGGGGCGGCCCAGGCTCAGCGCGGAGCCGCCGTAGGCGAAGTGCGCGGGCCCGCTCAGCGGGGAGTCGGGCTCGACGAGGGACAGCGCCCGCCCGGCCGCACGGTGCGCCTCCTCGGTGTCACCGTGCACGAACAGCGAGGCCCACAGCCCCACCAGCCCGTTGAGCAGGGACTCCCGGCGCCCGAGGGCCTCGGCCCGGGCGACCGCGCCCTCCAGGGTCTCCCGCAGCCGCGGGGACGAGTACCCGAACTGCGCGTTGAGCGGCGCGGCCATCGCCTCCAGCAGGGCCAGCTCGCGTCGGGTGCGGTCGCCGCCCTCGGGGAGGGTGCGCACGATCGCCAGGGCCTCCTCCAGCAGCCGGACCGCCTCGCCGTGCGCGAACATCCCGGCGGCGACGTCCGCGGCCCGCCGGTAGCAGGCGACCGCCCGGTCGGCGTTGCCGCTGCGGGCGTACTGCTCGGCGAGCTGGGCCGAGATCCCGTCGGGGTCCGCGGCGTGCAGGATCTCCAGGCCCTGGGCGACCCGGCGGTGCAGCAGCCACCGCCGGGGCGGGCTGACCTGGGCGTACGCGGCATCCCGGAGGAGGTCGTGGGAGAAGTCGTACCCGTCGGCGGTCTCGCGCAGGATCCGGGCGCGCCACAGCTCGTCGACGGCCCCGACGACGGCGTCGGCGTCGAGGTCGGCGGCCTCGGTCAGCAGGTCGAGGGTGAAGTCCCGGCCGACCGCCGCCCCCAGCCCGGCGATCTCGCGGGCGGCCGGGCTCGTCTGCGTCAGCCGCCGGACGAGCACGGCGGTGACCCGGCCGTCCGGGACCGCGCCGGACCCGTCGCCGGCCCGGGCCGTCTCGACGATGTAGAGCGGGAACCCGCCGGTGGTGGCCTGCAGCAGGGCGGCCTCGCCCGGCTCCGGGGCCCGCCCCGTGAGCGCCTCGACGAGCGTCGCGGTGTCGCTCGCGTCGAACGGCGGCACCGGGATCTCGGTGAGGAGCCCGGTCGCGCGCATGCGGGTGACCCACTGCGCGAGCCCGGGCTCGTGGTCGTCCGGGTCGTCGCGCACGGTGGCGACCAGCAGGATCGGGGCGTCCGGGGTCAGTGCGAGGCAGAACGTGACGAACGCGAGCGTCTCCGGGTCGCACCAGTGGAGGTTGTCGATCGTCAGCAGGACCGGGCGGCCGAGGTGCAGCAGGGCGCGGGTGATGCCCTCGTGGAAGCGGTGCCGCTGCCAGGCGTCGACCATGGCCGGCGGGCCCGCGTCGGCCCGCGTCCGCGTCGCGGGGACCAGGCGTTCGACCTCCGTCCGCCAGACGTCGTCGAGGCCGGTCAGGGCCGAGCGGATCGCGGGTGTGCGCAGCCAGTCCGCCACCGGGGCCAGCGCCAGCCGGCCCGCGGTCCCGAAGCACTGGGCGTCCGCCACGACCGCGCCGCCGCGCCGGACGCGGTCGGACAGCTCGGCCATGAGGCGGGACTTGCCCACCCCGGCGTCGCCGCGCAGCAGGACCAGGCCCGGGTGCCCGGCCGCCGCCGCGCGCCAGCGGTCCTGCAGGAGCCCCAGCTCCCGCACCCGCCCGACGAGCTCGGTGCCCGCCCGGCCGGCGCGTGCGGATGCCGTGGCCGGGGCCGGTGCGGGGCCGCCGCGGGCGAGCACCCGGTTCAGCGTGGTCCGGGTGAGCGGGTCGGGCGCGACGCCGAGCTCGCGCTCGATCACCGACGCGCAGCGGTGGTAGGTACCGACCGCCCCGGCCCGGTCCCCCGCCTCGGCCTGCAGGGCCATCAGCGTCCGGTAGCCGGCCTCCTCCAGGGGGCGCAGCTGCACCCGCCGGCGCGCGGGCCCGACGGCCTCGGCGGGGTCGCCGGCGCGGGACCGTGCCGCGACGACGCGGTCGAGCAGGTCCACGCACTGCTCCTCGAGCGCGGCGCGGGCCTCCAGGATCCAGTCCTCGGTGCCGCCGGGGAGGAACTCGCCGCGGTAGCGGTCCAGGGCGGCGCCGGCGTGGGCGAGGAACGCGTCGGTGTCACCCCGCGTCGCCGCCGTGAGCGCCGCGGCCCGCGACCGCGCGAACTCGCGGACGTCGACCTGGCAGTCCGGGGCGTCCTGCCAGCAGAGGTCCCGGGTGGTCACCAGCAGCGACGACCCGTCGTCGAGCAGGGCCCGCAGGTGGTGCAGCTCGCGCCGCAGGTTGGTCAGGGCCTGGTCGTCCGTCGAGTCCGGCCAGAACAGCGGGGCGATCCGGTGCCGGGGCTGCGGGGACCCGGCGTGGACGACGAGGAACGCGACGAGCAGGAGGCTGCGGGAGGACCGGACGCGGACCGCACCGGCGGCGTCGCGGACGACCTGCTCGCCGAGCAGGGTGACCTGCAGCATCGCGGCGTCACCTCCGCACGCCCGACCCGGCCGGACACCCGCGGCGCCGGGCGGCACGCCGGCGGCGCCGGTGTCAGCGTCCCGACCGGGCGCACCCGATGTCAGGGCCGGCCGGCCGCCGGCCCGTGGACCGAACGGCGCAGCCGGGATCCCGGAACGGACAGAACGGACACGTGCTCACGCGGCGCAGAGCGCCCCGTGGCCCGCCAGCTCCGCCGCGAAGCCGATCTCGTGGGCGGCCGGGAGGGCGATCGCCGCCGGGAAGACCGCGAAGAACAGGGCCTGGGCGGCGACGTTCTCGGCGAGCACCGCGGCGCGGACCGACCGGTGTCCGGCGGCGCGGCCACGCTCGACCACGTCCCGGACGAGCCGGCCGCCGATCCCCCGGCCCTGCCACTCGTCGACGACCTCGACGGCCAGCTCCGAGTGGCCGTCGGCGACGGCGATCAGCCGGGCGATCCCGACCGGCGTGCCGTCCGCGGCGAAGGCCGCGACGGCGATGTGCGACCGGCCGTCGACCGCCGCGAGCGCCTCGCGGACCTGCGGGGTCGGCCGCGGGGCCGGCGTGTGGAAGCGGTGGTACCGGCTCGTCGGGGAGAGCCCCTCGACGACGGCGTCGAGCACGTCGTACCGGCCGGGCCCGAGCTCCCGGATCCGGACCTCGCCGCTCACCGGAAGACCGCCGTGGTCAGCAGGGCCACCGCGAGGGCGCCGAACAGGGCGACGGGCAGGCTGCGGGTGCGGCGCCACAGCAGCCAGGCGCCGGCCGCGGCGACGACGCCCGGCACCGTGCCGGCGGCCGTCACCGCCCCGTGCGGGGCGAGCAGCGCCGGCGCGACGAGCGCGCCGAGCACCGCCGGTCCCACGTGCTGCAGCACCCGCGCCATCGCCGGCGGTGCGGGCCGGGCGGGAACGAGGAAGGCCGCACGCATCACGTAGGTCCCCGCGCCGACGGCGACGAGGACGAGCAGCTCAGGCATCGGGAACTCCTTCGGAACGAGAGGTCCGCCGGCGCCACGCGTCGGCGGCGACGCCTGCGGCGATGCCCGCCGTGGCGCCGACGACCAGGCCGAGCCCCAGGGGCAGGGCCGTCGCGGTGAGGGCGACCGCGCCACCGGCCGCCGCGGCGGCGTAGGCGGCCCGGCCGGTGAGCATGGGCAGCAGCAGGAGCAGCAGGGTGAGCGGAGCGGCGAGGTCGACCTGGATCCAGTCCGGCAGCACCCCGGCGAGCAGCACGCCGGCCCCCGTCAGCACCTGCCACGCCAGGCAGAGCGTGACGCCGACGGTGAGGTAGTAGACGAGCCGCTCGCGCGCCCCGCCCCCGCCGTCGGGCGCGCGGAAGCGCCCGACCGCCAGCGCGTACACCGGATCGGTCATCAGGTAGCCGCCGATCCACCGCCAGCGCCGCGGCCACTCCGCGGCGTACGGGGCGAGCGACGCGCCGTACAGCAGCAGGCGGGCGTTGACGACCAGCGCCGCCGCGACGACGAGCACGGCTCCCACCCCGCCGTCGAGCAGGGTCACGGCCACGAGCTGGGTCGCGCCGTTGAACAGCAGCGGCGACGACGCCCACGCCACCCACCCGGGCAGCCGGGTCGAGGCCAGGGTGGCGCCGAGCGTCAGGCCGAACGGGAGGTAGGCCACGATCACCGCGACGGAGTCCTTGAGCGCGCGCCGGAGCGGGGACGTCACGGTGGCCGGCGCGCCGGGGGCGGTCCCGCAGGTGCTCATGCCGCCACCCGCCAGGTGCCCCACTCCCGGGCGCGGGAGACCACGGACTCCGCGTCCACGAACGACTCGGTCGACCACCAGCGCCGGAACCGCTCCTCGCCCACGGCGGCGAGGAGCCCGCTGGTCTGCGACGCCTGGGCCCGCAGCGCGACGATCTTGCGGTCGAGCTCGGCGGGCGTGAGCCGCAGTTCCGCGGCCAGCGCGGAGACGGGCGTGCGCAGCGGCAGGCCGTCCGCGAGGAAGACGTCGAACGCCTCCCGCGCCGGCTCCCACCCCGCCACGAACTCCTCGGTGGTGGTCGCGTAGAGCAACCGGGCCTTCGGTGCGGCGATCGCGCGGGCCTCCGTCGCCCACGCCGACACCGTCTGGTGGTCCTCGTGCCCGGTGATCCCGTCCGGGCCGAAGGTCACCACGGTGTCCGGGGCGACGGCGTCGACGATCCCGGCCAGCCGCCGGACGACGGCGTCGTGCGGCTGGGCCGCGCACGTCCCGTCGGTGATGCCCAGCAGGTGGTGCTCGGTCACACCGACGACGGCGAGCGACGCCCGGAGCTCGTGCGCGCGGAGCGCGGCGAGCCGGTCCGGGGGCCAGCGCTCCGGCTCGTCCGTGCCGCGCTCGCCGAGCGTCGCGGTCACGCACACCACCCGGTTGCCGGCCGCCGTGGCCCCGGCCATCAACCCGGCCGCGAGGAAGGCCTCGTCGTCGGGATGGGCCCAGATGCCCAGCACGGTGCCGAGGTCGGCGGCGTCGGTGATCCTCGGGGTGGTGCCGACGAGGAAGGTGGTGTGCGACATGGGTGCTCCTGGCGGGACGGGACCCGGACCGGAACCGGATCTGTTGTGGTCCCGACGCTAGGAACGGCCCGTTCGGCTCCCGTTCGGTCCGCGTTCGGCCGCCGGAGGCGCCCGAACGCCCGGGGAGAACCCGCTTGACCTGAACCTCGGTTGAGCCTGCAGGCTCGTGCCGTGACGACCACGCCGACCGACCGGGGCCCCACCGTCCGCGACGAGCTGTTCGGGCCCCGCCGGCGGGCGGTGACCCTCGGGATCGTGCTGTTGATCAGCCTCGTCGCGTTCGAGCAGATGGGCGTCGGCACCGCCATGCCGGCCGTCGTGGCCGAGCTCGGCACCGTCGCCGACTACGCCTGGCCCTTCGTCGCCTTCATCGCCACGACCGTCGTCGGCACGGTCCTCGGCGGGCGCTGGTGCGACGCCCGCGGCCCCCGGCTCGTCCTGCTGCTCGCCCCGGCCGTGTTCGGCCTGGGCCTGCTGGTGGCCGGCACCGCCGGGTCGCTGCCCCAGCTCCTGGCCGGGCGGCTGCTGCAGGGCCTCGGCGCGGGCGCCCAGGGCGTCGCCGTGTACGTGCTGATCGCGCTGGTCTACTCCGTGCGCGCCCGGCCCGCGGTGTTCGGGCTCGTGTCCTCGGCGTGGGTGGCGCCGTCGCTGGTCGGGCCGCCGGTCGCCGGGCTGGTCACCGAACACCTGTCCTGGCACTGGGTGTTCCTCGGGCTGCTCCCGCTGGTGGGGCTGGCCGTGCTGCTCGTGCTCCCGGCCGTGCGGGGGCTCGCCCCGCCCGCCGAGCCCGCGCCGCCGCACCGCGGGCTCGTCCTCGCCGCCGTGGCCGCCGCGGTCGGCGTGGCCGGGCTGAGCTGGGCCGGGCAGCACCCCACGGTCGCCGGTGCCGTCCTCGCGGCGGCCGCGCTGGCGCTGCTCGTGCCGGCGCTGCGGCGGCTGCTCCCCGCGGGGACCGTCCGGGCGCGGCGCGGGATCGCCGCCGTCGTCGCCGGGCGGGGGCTGATCGCCGGGGCGTTCTTCACCGTCACCGCGTACCTGCCGCTGATGTTGACGGCGACGCACGGCTGGTCGCTGTCCGAGGCGGGACTGCCGCTGATCGTCGGCTCGCTCGGCTGGTCCGCGGCGGCCGCGTGGCAGGGTCGGCGGCCGGAGCTCCCGCGACCCCGCCTGCTGCGGATCGGGATGCTGCTGATCGCCGTCGGGACCGCCGGGCAGCTGGTCGTCGCCCCGGCCTGGGGTGTCGCCTGGGCCGCCCTGCCGCTGTGGCTGCTCGCCGGCGTGGGCATGGGTCTGGGCTTCTCGTCGCTGTCCGCGCTGCTGCTGGCCGGCTCGCGCGCGGAGGAGGTCGGGTACCACTCCTCCGCCGCCCAGCTCACCGACCAGCTCGCCCAGGCCGCGTTCGTCGGGCTCGGCGGGGCGCTGCTCGCCGTCCTGGTGACCCCGGCCGTCGCGCTGCCCGTGCTCCTCGTCGTCCTGGTCGTCCTCGCCCTGGTCGGGGCGCTGATCGCGCCCCGGACCGCGCCGCACGACGGGCCCCTGGAGTCACCCGGGTTGTGACGGCGGGGCGGGTGGGTAGCCCGCGCCCTGTGACGACAGCACGTGAGCGGCTGCAGCGGGTGGCCGCGGACCGGTTCGACTTCGCCGAGCTGCACCCCGACCAGCTCGACGGGATGGAGCACCTCCTCGAGGACCGCGACGTCCTCGCCGTCCTGCCCACCGGCGCCGGCAAGTCGGCGATCTACCAGGTGCCGGCCGTGCTCCTCGAGGGCCCGACCGTCGTCGTGTCGCCGCTCATCGCGCTGCAGCACGACCAGCAGCAGGGGCTCGCCGAGCGCGACGTCCCCGAGGCGGTCACGGTGAACTCCGCCCAGCCCGCCGCCCGCACGACGCACGCCTGGGAGGCGCTCGCCGCGGGCGAGGCCGAGTACCTGTTCCTCGCGCCCGAGCAGCTGGCGAAGGACGAGGTCGTGGATCGGCTCGTCGAGGCCGGGATCGGCCTCTTCGTGGTCGACGAGGCGCACTGCGTCTCGGAGTGGGGCCACGACTTCCGCCCCGACTACCTGCGCATCGGCGCGGCGATCGAGCGCCTCGGGCACCCGCCGGTGGTGGCGCTGACCGCGACCGCCGCGCCCCCGGTGCGGGCGGACATCGTCGAACGGCTGGGCCTGCGCGAGCCGCGGGAGATCGTCGCGAGCTTCGACCGGCCGGAGCTGCACCTCATCGTCCAGGTCTACGCCGACGACGACCTGCGCCACCGCGAGATCGTCGAGCGGGTGCGGGAGCTGCCGAAGCCCGGCCTGGTCTACGTCGCCACCCGCAAGGAGGCCGAGCGCTACGCCGAGTCCCTCGCCGGCCTCGACATCCGGGCCGCGCACTACCACGCGGGCCTGAACCGGAAGCGGCGCGAGGAGGTCCACGACGGGTTCCTCGCCGGCGACCTCGACGTCGTCGTCGCCACCTCCGCCTTCGGGATGGGGATCGACAAGCCGGACGTGCGGTTCGTGCTGCACGCCGCCTCGCCCGGCTCGCTCGACGCCTACTACCAGCAGATCGGCCGGGCCGGCCGGGACGGCGGGTCCGCCACCGTCGAGCTGCACCACCACCACGACGACCTGCGCCTGCAGCGGTTCCTCGTCGCCCGCCGCCCCAAGCCGGAGGCGCTGCGCGCGGTGCTCGAGGCGCTGGCGGACGGCCCGGCCGGCGGGAAGGAGCTCGGCGAGCGCTCGGGACTGACCGCGCAACGGCGGACCAACGCCGTGAACCTGCTGGAGCAGGTCGGGGCGGTGCGGGTCGAGGAGGGCCGGATCTCCCGGGCCGACCTGTCCGTGCCGGAGGCCGTCGACGCGGCCGTCGAGGCCGCCGAACGGCACCGCCGGCTCGTCCGCTCCCGCATCGACCTGGTCCGCGAGTACGCCGGGACCCGCGGGTGCCGGCGCCGCTACCTCCTCGGGTACTTCGGCGAGGAGCTCGGCGGGCCGTGCGGCCACTGCGACACCTGCGAGTCGGGTTCGGCCGCGGAGCACGTCCCGGCCGACGTCGGCGACGAGGGTGCCGGGCTCACGCCCAGCACCCCCGTCCGGCACCCCGAGTGGGGCGACGGCGTGGTGCTCGCGACCGAGGCCGACCGGCTGACCGTGCTGTTCGACGAGCGCGGCTACACCACGCTCTCCCGCGAGGCGGTGGAGGAGAACGACCTGCTCGACGTCCGCGAGGCGTGACTCACCGGTCGAGCAGCTCCTTGACAGCGGCGTCGATGAACGCCGTGTCCACCGGGTTCTTCCCGCCGCCCGCGAAGTGTCCCCACACCCCGGGGATCACCCGCAGCTCGGCGTCCCGCAGGTGCGAGACGGCCCACTCCTCGTCCTCCGGCGGGAAGTACAGGTCCTTCTCCGCGGGCATCACGATCGCCTTCGCCCGGATCGAACCGAGGGCCTCCTCGGTGGAGGAGAAGCCCGGCGTCTTCCCCACGTCGCCGTTCCACCAGGTGTCGAGCATCGTCAGGAGGTTGTTCGGGTCCCGGCCGTCGAGGAAGAACCCCTCCCAGAAGTCGACCGCGAAGTCCTCGAGCGAGGTGTGGCCCAGCTCCCGCCACACCTCGTCCCAGTAGAAGGCCTGCGAGAAGCCCCAGCCCGCGTAGATCCGGGCGAAGGCCCGCAGCCCGCCGACCGGCCAGTCGTCCGGCGGGTACCAGCCGCCGTCGAAGCCCACCGACGCGGTCAGCGCGGCCCGCAGCGAGTCCAGGAAGACCTGGTTGTGCGGCGCGGTCCGCGGCGAGCCGCAGAAGGGCAGCATCCGCTGCACCATCTCCGGGTGGCTGACCGCCCACTGGTAGGTCTGCCCGGCGCCCATCGACCAGCCGAGCACCAGCGGCAGCGACTCGACGCCGAACACCTCGGTGACGAGCCGGTGCTGCGACGCCACGTTGTCCCGCACGTCGATCCGCGGGAACCGGGCCCGGTCCCATGGCGGCGGGGTGTTCGACGGCGACGACGACAGCCCGTTGCCCAGCATGTTCGGCACCACGACGAACCACCGGGAGGGGTCGAGCGCCATCCCCTCGCCGATCAGCCACTCGTTGTCCCAGTGCCGCCCGGAGTACCAGGTCGGGTACAGGATCAGGTTGCTGCGGTCCGCGTTCAGCTCGCCATAGGTCTGGTACGCGACCCGGGCCGGCCGCAGCGTCGTGCCGCACTCGAGCGTGAACTCCGGGATCTCGTGGACCTCGTAGGAGGCGTCCGGACCCGTCACGAGCTCACCGCGCAGCTCCCCCGGTCCTTGCGCGCCGGACCGCTCGCCGACGGCCGCAAGTCGTCGTCGAAGATCGCGGTCGGCAGGTAGAGCGAGCAGCAGGCGTTCGGGATGTCGACGACGCCGGAGACACGGCCCTCGATCGGTGCCGACCCGAGCAGCAGGTAGGCCTGCGGGCCGGAGTAGCCGAACTTCTCCAGGTACGTGACGGCGTTCAGGCAGGCGTTGCGGTAGGCCTCGGTGGCGTCGTTGTAGAGCTGGGTGTCGGTCTCGTGCTGCACGCCGATGCCGATGAAGGTGAGGAACTCGGAGTACCGCGGCTCGACGTTGCCCGGCATCAGGATCGGGTTGGTCGTCACGCCGTAGGTCTCCATGCCGCCCTTGATCAGGTCGACGTGGAAGTCGATGAAGCCGCCCATCTCGATGGCGCCGCAGAAGGTGATCTCGCCGTCGCCCTGGGAGAAGTGCAGGTCGCCGCCGGAGAACAGGGCGCCCGGCACGTGCACCGGGTAGAAGACGCGGCTGCCGCGGGTGAAGTTCTTGATGTCGTGGTTGCCGCCGTTCTCGCGGGCGGGCACGGTGCGGGCGCCGTCGCGGGCGATCTCGCGGAGGACGTCACCGGTCGCGCTGCCGCCCAGGGTGGCCTCCTCCAGCGGAGGCAGGGCCAGCGGCGGGACGCGGTCCGGGTCGGTGGCGATGAGCGCCCGCTCCCGGGCGTTCCACCGGTTCAGCAGCTCGTGGCTGGGCGCGGTGCCGAACAGGCCGGGGTGGGTGATGCCGGTGTACTTCACGCCCGGGAGGTGACGGGAGGTGGCGACCTGCCCGGAGAAGTCCCAGATCGCCTTGTAGGCGTCGGGGAAGCGGTCGGTGAGGAAGCCGCCGCCGTTCTGCTTCGCGAAGATGCCGGTGTAGCCCCAGCCCTGGCCGGGCGCCGGGCCCGTCTCCTGGGGCACCGGGCCGAGGTCGAGGATGTCGACGACGAGCAGGTCCCCCGGCTCGGCGCCCTCGACCGCGATCGGTCCGGAGAGCATGTGGCAGCAGGTCAGGTCGACGTCCCGGACGTCGTTCGCCGAGTCGTTGTTGCCGATCTGGGCGTCCGTCCACTCCCGGCACTCGACGCGGATCGACGAGTCGGGAGGGACGGTCACCGCCGGCGGGATGCTCGGGTGCCACCGGTTGTGACCGGGCGCCTTCTGGTCACGCATGGACTTCGCCTGGTCGACGGAGAAGACGACGTCGGGCATGGCGGTTCCTCCTGGTCAACTGCAGTGATCGAGCCGGACTTGCGTCAGGGACGGGGCAGGCGGGCGTGCCGCGGGTCCCGGCTGATCGGGGTGGCCCGGCGGTTGCGGCCGGGCACCGAGGAGACGACCGCGGGCTCGTCGGCACTGCGTTCCGAGGCGTCGAGGGCACGGCGCATCCGGGGGTCGCCCGCGCGCAGCGCCGGTGACTCGAAGACCCGGCGGGCCGCGGTGCCGCACTCGGGGCAGGCGGCGGGTGCCCCCGCCTCGCGCATCGGCCGGATCACGTCGAATCCCCCGCAGTGGGGGCAGCGGAACGCGTAGGTGGGCACGGGCGCCTCCCCGGATTGCTGTCATGTGAAACTATGTCGAGCGACAGCAATCAGGTCAAGCGAGCGAGCACGTCGAACTCCAGCCCGTCGGCCCGGGCCAGGTAGACGTCCTGCCGGAGGTGGTTGTGCACCAGCGCGACGTCGCCGCGCGGGCTCTCGTAGGCGATCCCCTCCCCCGCGCCCGACACGGCGTCGACGTCGAGCGAGCGGGCCCGCTCGGCCAGCCGGGCCAGCAGGGTCAGCCCCTCGAAGCAGGACTCGGCGAGCGCGCCCGGCACCGGGGCGCGGGGCCCGAACCGCTCGACGTAGCGGCGCGAGAAGTCCAGGCCGGCCGCGGTCGGGAGGCTCTCGAACCAGGCCGCGGCGGAGTACAGCTCCCGCGAGGGTCCGCTCGCGAGCAGCATGTTCTCCTCCATCAGCGGGCTGAACCGCACACAGCGGAGATCGGCGCCCGTGGCCGCGAAGGCGCGGTTGAAGCGGACCGCGTCGGAGCCCACCAGGAACATCAGCACGCCCTGCGCGCCCGAGCGCAGCACTCGGTCGAGCGCGTCGGTGAAGTCCTCGGTGCCGAGCGGGACGAAGACCTGGTCGAGGATCCGGACGTCCGGCGTCGTCCGGGCCCAGCGCCGGGCGGCCCGCGCCGAGACGCGGGGCCACACGTAGTCGTCGCCGACGACGCACCAGGTCCGCACGCCCACCTCGGCGGCCATCCAGCGCAGGCCGGGCAGCACCTGGCGGTCCGGGGTCTCGCCGGCGAGGAACACCCCCGGCGTGCGCTCGCCGCCCTCGTAGAGCGGGGCGTAGACGTACGGGACCCGGCCGCTGACCCGCGGCGCGATCTCCTGCCGGACGGCCGAGATGTGCCAGCCGGACACCGCCTGCACCGCGCCCGCCTCGACGAGCGCCCCGACCTCCGCGGCCACCTGCGCCGGCGCGCGGCCGCCGTCGACCGCGTGGAGCCGGACCTCGCGGCCCAGCACGCCTCCGGCCGCGTTGAGCTCGGCCGCCGCCAGGGCGCCGCAGGACTCGCAGGCGGGGCCGAACAGCCCCGCCGGGCCGCTGCGCGGCACCACGAAGGCGACCTCCACGACGTCGCCGATCCCCGTGCCCTGCTCCCCGCCGCTGCCGGCCGTGCGCATCGCGGACCTCCCCGGTCGCGTCCGGCGTCGGACTGATGCCCGGTGTCCCCCCGTGAGAGTCTTGTGCAGGACCACCCTCCCCGTCACCCCTCCCCGCAGGAAGTGGACCCGCTGTGAGCAGTGCACCACTCTCGGTCACCGACGCCGGGCTCCTCGACGCGCTCGCGGGCGCGGCACACCGGGTGGAGCGGCGGATCGAGGAGGCGCTCGGGCCGGACGGCCCCGGGCTCGACCGGTGGCGCGTCCTCGACCTGCTCGCCGACGGCGAGGGGCACCCGATGAGCGGCATCGCCGCGGCCGTGCGCGTCCCCGCCCCGACCCTGACGAAGATCGTGGATCGGCTGATCGACCAGGGGCTGGTGTACCGTCGGGTCGACGAGACCGACCGCCGCCGGGTGCTCGTCCTGCTGTCGGACCGGGGGCGGGAGCTGCACGCGCGGCTGGCACCGGCCGTCGGCGAGGTCGAGGCGGCGCTGCTGCAGGAGCTCGGGGCCGCCGCGGGTGACCTCCGGCTGCACCTCGGCCGGCTCGCCCGCTGATCCGTCGGGCAGCCCGTGAGTGGGGGGGGGTGGGGTTGTGGGGCAAAAGACAACACGACCCGAGAGAA
>NZ_JBEZDN010000124.1:0-23809 GCF_040648315.1 Pseudonocardia sp. NPDC049154 | reverse complement strand
GCCGACCTGCTTGACGTCCGCCGAGGCGTGGCGCAGGCCCTCGAGCAGCCGGCGGCCCTGGACGGCGGCGTTCTCGACCAGGCCCTCCTCCTGACGGCCGGGCGCTCGCCGCGGAGGCGAAGCGGCTCGCGGCGCGCGTCTCGGCCCACGAGAAGGCCGTGACCGGCCTCGCCGAACGGCACCTCGGCCGGGCCCTGCCCCCGGCCGTCGCCCTGCCGGAGCTGGTCGACCGGGTCCGGCAGGCCGCCGAGGCCGCGGTGTCGGCCCGGCACGTCGACGCCGGCGTCGAGCAGGCCGAGGCGGAGGCACGCCGCGTCCGGCGGGAGGCGTCGGCGGCCCGGCAGCGGCTCGACCGGCTGGCCGTGGAGCTGTGGCTCACCGCGGCGCCCGAGGAGGGTGGCCTCGACGCCGCGGCCGAACGGGGCCGCGAGGCCGTCCGGATCCGGGAGGAGGAGGCCACGGCGCTGGCCCTGCTGCGCACCGCGGCCCCCGATCTCGACGCCGACGAGCTGGTCGCGGCCTCCGAGACCGTCGAGGAGAGCGCCCTCGCGGACGAGCTGGACCGCGCCCACGCGGCCGCCGCGGAGCTCGCGCGCGAGCACGAGGAGCTGCTGGAGCAGCTCGGCGGGCTGCGTGACCGCCGCCGCGTGCTCGAGGGCGCCGACGGTGCCGCCGTGCTGCACGCCGAGGCGCAGGGGCATCTGGCCCGGGCCGCGGAGGCCGCCGAGCGGTACGTGATCGTGCACCTTCAGCGCGAGACCCTGCGCCGCGAGCTGGAGAGCTACGAGCGCCGGCACTCCTCCCCGCTGCTCGACGAGGCGGGCCGGCTGCTCGAACGGCTCACCGGCGGGCGCTTCGCCGGGCTGCGGCCGGCGGGCGGCGAGGCCCGCACGCTCGTCGCCGCCCGGGCGGACGGCGAGGAGCTCGCGCCGGACCAGCTCTCCGAGGGCACGGCGGACCAGGTCTTCCTCGCCCTTCGGCTCGCCGGGATCCGCCAGCTGCAGGCCGAGCGCCGGGCCGCCGGCCTGCCGGCCGTCCCGGTCGTGCTCGACGACGTCCTCATGACCTTCGACGACGCCCGCGCCGCCGCCGCCCTCGCCGTCCTCGGCGAGCTGGCCGCGGACTGGCAGGTGCTGCTGTTCACCCACCACGAGCATCTGGCCGGGCTGGCCCGGCGCGCAGCCGACGACGTGACGGTGATCGACCTCGGGCCGCCCGCCGCGGTCGCGCTCCCGCTCGCCCACCCCGCCTGACCCCGCGCACACACCAGGCGGCCGCGGCGAGAGCGGATCCGCGCGTGCCGGGGTCCGCGATCCACCCCCGACCCGGCAGGATGGCGTCCGTGATGGATCCGAGCGGCGAGCACTTCACGATCGCGTCCGGCGAGGCGCGGGCGGCGGTGAACGAGGTCGGGGCGGGCCTGCGCTCCTTCTCCGTGGCCGGCGTCGACCACACCGAGCCCCAGCCGGAGGGCGTCCGCCCGCCGCGCGGGTCGGGGTCGCTGCTGGCGCCCTGGCCCAACCGGGTCGCGGGCGGCCGCTGGACCTGGCAGGGGAAGGCACAGCAGCTCGCCCTCACCGAGCCGGACGCCGGGAACGCGATCCACGGCCTCCTCCGGTACGCGTTCTGGCGCCCCACGGAGCGCACGGACGCCGCGATCACGCTCGAGGCCGTCGCGCCGCCGCAGAACGGCTGGCCGCAGCCGGTCCGCGTCGCGGTCACCTACGCCGTCGACGAGCAGGGCCTCACCGTCACCACCACGGCCACCAACCTCGGGTCGGACGACGTCCCGTTCGGCCTGGGATTCCACCCGTACCTGCGCGTCGGCGACACCCCGACGGACGACTGCACCCTCACCCTCGCCGCCCGCGCCGCGCTCCCGCTCGCCGACCAGCTGCCCAGCGGCCCGCTCGAACCGCTCGCCGCCGACGCGCCGGTGCGCGCGGGCACGCTCCTGAAGGGCGTCGACCTCGACTCCGCGTTCGGCGACTGCGCCCCCGCGGACGGCGACGACCTCGTCCGGCACCGCCTCGTCGCACCGGACGGGCGGGGCACCGAGCTCTGGGCCGAGCCGGTGTTCCGCTGGGTGCAGGTCTTCACGCCGCCGGACATGCCCGGGCACGGCCGCGGCGTCGCCGTCGAGCCGATGACCTGCCCGCCCGACGCGCTGAACTCCGGCACCGACCTCGCCGTGCTGGCTCCCGGCGAGGAGTGGACGGCCCGCTGGGGAGTCCGGCCGGTCACGCCCTGAGCGGCTAGGGTTCGTCCCGGGTCACCGACGACGCGGACGAGGGGACACGGATGCACACTCTGGCCGGGGGCAGGTTGCCGGAGATCGACGGGGTGGAGGTCCCGGGCTACGACCGGTCCGCGGTCACCGTGGGCATCGTCCACTTCGGCGTCGGCGGGTTCCACCGAGCGCACCAGGCGATGTACGTCGACGCCCTGATGAACCAGGGCGAGGCGCTCGACTGGGGCATCTGCGGGGTCGGCGTGCTGCCGGGGGACCGGCGCATGCAGGAGGTGCTCACCGGGCAGGAGGGCCTGTACACGCTCGTCGTCAAGCAGCCGGACGGCTCGCTCGCCCCGCGCGTGATCGGCTCGGTCGTCGAGTACCTGTTCGCCCCGGACTCGCCGGAGGCCGTGGTCGAGAAGATGGCCGCGGAGAGCACCCGGATCGTCTCGCTGACGATCACCGAGGGCGGCTACAACATCGACCAGGTCACCGGCGAGTTCGCCGAGGACACCCCGGAGATTCGCGCCGACCTGCAGCCGGGCGCCGAGCCCACCACGGTGTTCGGCCTGGTCACCGAGGCGCTGGCCCGCCGCCGGGAGCGCGGGCTGCCCGCCTTCACGATCATGAGCTGCGACAACATCCAGGGCAACGGCGACACCGCCGCCCGGACCTTCGCCGCGTTCGCCCGGCTGAAGGACCCGGAGCTCGGCGATTGGGTCGAGAAGAACGTCGGCTTCCCGAACTCCATGGTCGATCGCATCACCCCGGCGACGAGCGCCGAGGACACGAAGCGCCTCGCGGACGAGTTCGGTCTGACGGACGGCTGGCCGGTGGTGTGCGAGCCGTTCACGCAGTGGGTGCTCGAGGACCACTTCTCGGCGGGCCGCCCGCCGTTCGAGGACGTCGGGGTGCAGCTCGTCGAGGACGTCGTGCCCTACGAGCTGATGAAGCTGCGCCTGCTCAACGCCAGCCACCAGGCGCTGGGCTACTTCGGCTTCCTCTCGGGCTACACGTACGTGCACGAGGTCGCGGGCGACCCGCTGTTCGCGCGGTTCCTGCGCGCCTACATGGACCGCGAGGGCACACCGACGCTGTCCGAGGTGCCCGGCGTGGACCTCGACGCGTACAAGACCACCCTGATCGAGCGGTTCGCCAACCCCGGGGTCGCCGACACCCTGGCGCGGATCAACTTCGGCAGCTCGGACCGCATCTCGCTGTGGGTGCTCCCGGTGATCCGCCACCAGCTGGAGCACGGCGGCGAGATCGAGCGCGCGACCGCGGTCGTGGCCAGCTGGGCGCGCTACGCCGAGGGCGTCGACGAGAAGGGCTCGCCGATCGACGTCCAGGACCGCCTCGCCGACACCCTGGTTCCGCTGGCCCGCACCCAGCGCGAGAACCCGGAGGCGTTCATCCGCAACACCGCCGTGTTCGGCGACCTCGCGGACGACGACCGCTTCCGCGAGGCCTACCTCCGGGCCCTCGACTCCCTGCACCGCGACGGCGCCCGCGCCACGGTGGAGGCGCTGGTCGAGCGAGGTTAGAGCTCCTCGTTCGCCAGCAGCGCCGCCCCGATGATCCCGGCCTCGTTGAGCAGCTCGGCCGGGACGATCGGGGTGCGCGTCTCCACATAGGGCTGCCAGCGCGCGAACTTCTTGCTCACCCCGCCCCCGACCACGATCAGGTCCGGCCAGAGCAGGTTCTCGACGTGCTGGAAGTAGCGGGTCAGCCGCGCGCCCCAGTCCTCCCAGGACAGGTCCTCCCGCTCCCGGGCGGAGTCCGCGGCGCGCGTCTCGGCGTCGTGCCCGTCGAGCTCGAGGTGGCCGAGCTCGGTGTTGGGCACCAGCCGGCCGCCGATCACCAGCGCCGAGCCGATGCCGGTGCCCAGGGTGGACACGAGCACGGTCCCCTTGTGTCCCCTGGCCGCGCCGAACTCGACCTCGGCGACCCCGGCGGCGTCGGCGTCGTTGACCAGCAGCGCCTTGCGGCCGGTCTTGCCGCGCAGCAGGTCCTGGGCGTTGGAGCCGATCCAGCTCGGGTCGACGTTGGCCGCGGTCTGCGTGACCCCGTGCTGCACGACGGCCGGGAACGTGCAGCCGAAGGGCCCGTCCCACTCGAAGTGGTCGAGGATCTGCCCGACGACCTCGGCGACCGCCTCCGGGGTCGACGGCTGCGGCGTCGGGATGCGGAGCCGCTCGTCGGCGAGCTTGCCCTTGTCGAGGTCGACCGGCGCGCCCTTGATCCCGGACCCGCCGATGTCGATGCCCAGCCCGACGTGGTGGCCGTGGTGCTTCTTCTTCTTGCTCATCCGCCCAGCGCTCCCGTCACGACCTGCTGAGCCTCCTCCTGGATCCGGGCCAGGTGCTCCGGACCGCGGAAGCTCTCCGCGTAGACCTTGTAGACGTCCTCGGTGCCGGAGGGCCGGGCGGCGAACCACCCGTTCTCCGTCACGACCTTGAGCCCTCCGAGCGGCTCGGAGTTGCCCGGCGCGGTGGTGAGCCGCGCCGTGATCGGCTCGCCCGCCAGCTCCGTCGCGGAGACGTCGTCGGCGGACAGCTTGCCCAGCTTGGCCTTGTCCTCGCGGGAGCAGGCCACGTCGGTGCGCGCGTAGGCGGGGTCACCGAAGCGGGAGGTCAGCTCGGCGTACCGCTGCGACGGCGTCCGTCCGGTCACCGCGGTGATCTCGCCGGCCAGGAGGCACATGATGATGCCGTCCTTGTCGGTCGACCACGGACGGCCGTCCGTGCGCAGGAACGACGCCCCGGCGCTCTCCTCGCCGCCGAAGGCGATGCTGCCGTCCTGCAGGCCCGGCACGAACCACTTGAACCCGACGGGCACCTCGAGGAGCTCCCGGCCGAGGTCCGCGGCCACCCGGTCGATCATCGACGAGCTCACCGCCGTCTTGCCGACGGCCGCGCCGCCGGGCCAGCCGGACCGGTGCGCGTAGAGGTAGCCGATGGCGACGGCGAGGTAGTGGTTCGGGTTCATCAGCCCCGCGTCGCGGGTGACGATGCCGTGCCGGTCGGAGTCGGCGTCGTTGCCGGTGGCGATGGTGAACTCGTCCTTGCGGCCGACCAGGGACGCCATCGCGTACGGCGACGAGCAGTCCATCCGGATCTTGCCGTCCCAGTCCAGGGTCATGAAGCCGAAGGTCGGGTCGACGTCGGGGTTCACCACCGTGAGGTCCAGCTTGTACCGGTCGGCGATCGCCCCCCAGTAGTGCACCGCGGCGCCGCCGAGCGGGTCGGCGGCCAGCACCACGCCCGCGCTGCGGATCGCGTCGAGGTCGACGACGGACTCGAGGTCGCTCACATAGGCGTCGAGGAAGTCGTAGGTCCCGCGCTCGGCCCGGTCGAGGGGCACCCGCTGCACGCCCTGCAGCCTCGCCTCGAGCAGCTCGTTCGCGCGGCGGGCGATCCACCCGGTGGCCGCGGTACCGGCCGGGCCGCCGTCCGGCGGGTTGTACTTGAAGCCGCCGTCCGAGGGCGGGTTGTGCGACGGCGTGACCACGACCCCGTCGGCCAGCCCCGTGTCCCGGCCCTCGTTGTAGGTCAGGATCGCGTGCGACACGGCCGGGGTCGGCGTCCAGCCGTCCCGGGAGTCGACGAGCACCTGCACGCCGTTGGCCGCGAACACCTCGACCGCGGTCACCCAGGCCGGGTCGGACAACGCGTGCGTGTCCTTGCCGAGGAACAGCGGCCCGTCCGTGCCCTGCTGCGCCCGGTACTCGCAGATCGCCTGGCTGGTCGCCGCGATGTGGTCGTCGTTGAACGTGGCCGAGAAGGCCGACCCGCGGTGCCCGGAGGTGCCGAACGCGACCCGCTGCTCCGCGACCGAGGGGTCGGGGTGCCGGTCGGCGTACGCGGCCAGCAGGGCCGGCACGTCGACGAGGTCCTCGGGGCGGGCCGGGGTGCCGGCCCGCGGGTGGATGGCCATGTCGTCCTCCGCTTCCGTGCGGCGCCGGGCGGTGGCCGGCGCGGGTGCCGCCTGTAGCCTGCCGCATCCGCGCCGCCCGGTCATCCGGACGCGTCCGCAGGAGGACTCTCCGCCGGGGCCGCCGGGGTTACCCTCCGCCGCATGCGGATCGCCTCCCTGCTGCCCGCCGCCACGGAGATCGTCGGGGCGCTGGGCCTCGGCGGCGCGCTCGTGGCCCGCACCTTCGAGTGCGGCCTCCCGCCCGGCGCGCCCGAGCGCGTGCCGGTGGTGGTCGACACCGCGATCCCTCCGGGGCTGGAGCCGAAGGAGATCGACACCTGGGTCGCGGACCGCGCCGCCGCCGGGCTGCCGATGTACGAGCTCGACCGCGCCGCGCTCGCGGCCGCCCGCCCGGACCTGATCCTCACCCAGGACCTCTGCCGGGTCTGCGCGCTGCCGTCCGGGTCGGTCGAGGAGGCGCTGGCGGAGATCGGCACCGACGCCGCCGTGGTCTCCGTCGACCCGCACACGCTCGACGAGGTGCTGGCGGCGATCCTCGCGGTCGCCCGCGCCGCGGACGCACCCGAGGCCGGGGAACCCCTGGTCGGCGACCTGCGGGGGCGGCTGGCGGCCGTCGCGGAGGCCGTCGCCGGCCGGCCGGCCCCGCGGGTCCTGATGCTGGAGTGGACCGACCCGCCGTACGTCCCTGGCCACTGGGTCCCCGACCTCGTCCGGCGGGCCGGCGGGGAGCCGCTCGCCGCGATCGCGGGCGGCCGGAGCGTGGCCGCGCCGTGGGCCGAGCTCGCGGCGCTGGAGCCGGAGGTCGCCGTCGTCGCCCCGTGCGGGTTCGGGCTCGCCGAGGCCGAACGCCAGGCCGGGGCGGTAGCCGCGCAGCTGCCCGGGATCCCGCTCGTGGCGATCGACTCGGCCGCGTACGTGGTGCAGGCCGGGCCCGGGATCGTCGACGGCGTGGAGGCGCTGGCCTGGGCGCTGCACCCCGACACCGTGCCCGCCCCGCCGCCCGGGCGGATCAGCCGGCGCTGACGACCTCCGCCCCGGCGAGCCGGACCAACCCGGCGAAGCGGGCGGCCCGGAGTGCGGAAGGTCCGGGGCGACCCGACGATGCCGGGGGGAGGTGAGGGTCGATGACGACCTCGGCGGGCACGACCGTGGCGGCGATCCACGCCCGGCTGGACCGGCTGCCGGTGACCCGACGGCACCGGTTCGCGCTGGTGGCGGTCGGGATCGGGATCTTCTTCGATCTGTACGAGGTGTTCCTCGCGGGCACGCTCGCGACGGTCCTGGGCAAGGAGTTCGGGGTCACCGGCACCGCGCAGAAGCTGGTGCTCGCGTCGGTGTTCGTCGGCGCCTTCGTCGGGGCGATCACGCTGACCCGGCTCGCCGACCGCGTGGGCCGGCGCCGCGCCTTCTTCCTCACCCTCGGCATCTACTCGCTGTTCTCGGTGCTGGGCGCCTTCAGCCCGAACGTCGAGATGCTGATCGTGTGCCGGTTCCTCGCCGGCATCGGGATCGGTGCCGAGCTGCCGCTGTGCGACGCCTACCTCTCCGACCTGCTGCCCGCGGGCGTCCGGGGCCGGATGATCGCCTGGGCGTACACCGTCGGCTTCTGCGGCGTGCCGGTCGCAGGCCTGCTCGCCCGCGTGATCACCCCGCACAGCTTCCTCGGGCTCGAGGGCTGGCGCTGGATGTTCGTGATCGGCGGGCTCGGCGCACTGCTCTGCTGGCTCATGCGTCGTGGGCTGCCCGAGTCCCCGCGCTGGCTGGCGTCGGTGGGCCGCAACGAGGAGGCCGACGCCGTGGTCCGCGTCTTCGAGGACGCGGCGCGGGCCGAGCACGGCACGCTCGACGAGCCGGAACCCGGGCCGGAGGCCGCGCCGGCGAAGCGCGAGCCGGTCCGCGCGCTGTTCCGGAAGCCCTGGCGGCGGCGCACCGTGATGCTGTGGATCTTCCAGCTCTTCCAGACCTTCGGCTACTACGGCTTCGGCACGCTCGTCCCGCTGGTGCTGGCGGCCAAGGGCTACGACGTCGTCCAGGGGCTGACCTTCACCGCGCTCAGCTTCCTCGGCTACCCGATCGGCTCGGCGCTCTCGATCCCGCTGATGGAGCGGGTGCAGCGCAAGACGCTGATCGTCGGCGCCGCGATCGGCATGATCGTCCTCGGGCTCGGCTTCGGCTACGCGGAGAACCCGGTGCTGATCGTGGTGCTCGGGTTCGCCTACACCGTGGTCAGCAACCTGTTCTCCAACGGCTTCCACGTCTACTCGGGCGAGCTCTACCCGACGACGCTGCGCGCCACCGGCGCCGGCAGCGCCTACTCGCTGTCCCGGCTGGCCACCGCGGTGATGCCGTTCGTGCTGGTCCCGCTGCTCGACTCGGCGGGCCCCACGGCGGTGTTCGCCGCGATCGCGGTCGCGATGGTGATCGTGGCCGTCGACGTGGCCGTGCTCGGCCCGCGCACCACGGGCCGGAGCCTGGCCGACCTCAACTAGCCGTGTCCCGCCCGCTGCCCCAGCGCCGGCCCACGAGCCGGGCCAGGAACGGCGCGACCAGCAGCATGAAGATCACCCGGAGCACCTGCACGGCCACGACGAAGGTCACGTCCCCGCCCGACGAGATCGCGGTGGCCAGCACGGCGTAGATGCCGCCGGGGGTGGTGGCCAGGTAGCCGTCGAGGGGGGTCGCGCCCGTCGCGGCGGACAGGACGAGGCCGAGCCCGGCGCACGCGGCGACGATCACGAGGATCAGGGCCGTGGCCAGCGGGAGGATCCGCAGGACCGTGCGCAGCGCGGGGCGGGTGAAGCGCAGCCCGGCCTGCCAGCCGATCACGGCGTAGGCGAGGTCGACGAGCAGCGTGGGCGGCGAGGCGTCGAAGGTCAGGCCGGACAGGCTGAGCGCCAGGGCGATCACCATCGGCCCCAGCAGGGCGCCCGCCGGCACGTGCAGCCGGTTCGCCACCGGGACCCCGACCAGCGCGCACACCGCGACGAGCGCCACCCCGAGGTACCAGGGCCCCGCGGCCGGCCCCGGGCCGCCGCCGACGCCGACGTGCCCGGCGCCGAACACCGCCGTCGCCACGATCGGCATCGTCGCCGTGACCATCCCGACGCGCAGGTACTGGATCACCGAGACGATCCGCTCGTCGCCGCCCAGCTCGCGGGTCACGGCCACGAGGCCCGAGGCGCCGCCCGCGGTCAGCGCGAGCATCCCGGTCAGCGGCGAGACGCCGCGCTGGACGCCCAGCAACAGGCCGGCGGCCATGCTCACCGCGAGAGTCCCCAGGCTGACCAGCAGGACGGGCAGCCAGTCGGCGGCCACCGCGGACAGCGTGTCCGGCCGCGCGAGCACCCCGATGACGACGCCGATCACCGCCTGGGCCGCCGACGTCGCGGGGCGGGCGACGCGGGCCGGCCCGATCCCGATCAGGGCGAGGACCGTGGCGACCGCGAGGCCGGCGAAGAGCGCGGGGGAGGGGACGCCCAGAGCCTGCAGCAGGACGGTCAGGACGACCGTGAGCGCGACCAGCACCGCCCACCGGGCCCACGCGGGGAAGGGCCGGGTCCCGCGTGCGCTCCCGGTCCCGTCCTCCGCCACCCCCCGACCCTGTCACGGCGCAACGAGCCGTCGCGCGACGGGGGAGGCGAGTGGCAGAGTGATCTCCGATGCATGCCACGGACAGCGAGGACCAGGCAGAGGCGGTGGAACCGGGCATCCCCGCGGACGACACCCCGCTCGGGCGGGAGCTCGCCCGGATGACCGCACCCGGCGCGGAGTACGCCCTCCGGGAGGAGGTCGTCGGCGGGATACCGATGCGGGTCTACGCCCGCGGCCCGCACACGCTCGCGGAGATGATCGCCGACACCGCCGCCTTCGGCGACCGGGCCTACTGGGTCTACGCCGACGAGCACCTCGACTACGCCACGCACCTGCGCCTCGTGCACGGCCTGGCCGCCGCCCTGCTCGGCGAGTACGGCCTGGAGCCCGGCGACCGCGTCGCGATCGCGATGCGGAACTACCCCGAGTGGGGCGTCGTGTTCTGGGCGGCGCAGCTCGCCGGGCTCGTCGCCGTCCCGCTCAACGCCTGGTGGACCGGTCCCGAGCTGGTCTGGGCGGTCGGTGACTCCGGCGCCCGGGTCGTCGTCGCCGACGGCGAGCGGGCCGCCCTGCTGACCGGGCACGGCGGCATCGGGAGCGACGTGCCGCTGGTCCGGGCGCGCGGCGAGGGTCCGTTCGCGGGGCGCGAGTGGGCCGACCTGGTCGCGGCGCTGGACCCGGACGCCGGGCCGCCGCCGGTCACGGTCCGGCCGGACGACCCGTCGACGATCCTCTACACCTCGGGCACCACCGGGCGTCCCAAGGGCGCGGTGCACACCCACCGCAACCACGTGACCAACGCGCTGAACGTGCTGCTCACGGCCCGGGCCAACACGGCCGCGTCGCCGAGGTCGAGCCGGCCCGCGCCGCCGCAGACCGGCACCCTGCTGACCTACCCGCTCTTCCACATCGCCGGGCTCAACGGCCTGTACGGGCAGGTGATCATCGGGGGCAAGGTCGCCACGATGTACCGCTGGGACCGCGAGGAGGCGCGGCGGCTGGTGCGCGAGGAGCGGCTGACCGGCGGCGCCGGCGTCCCCACCACGATGCGCGAGCTCGCCGAGATCGCCATCGCGCACCCGGACGAGCTGGCGTCGCTGTCGCGCATCGGGATGGGCGGGGCGCCGATCCCCGGCGAGCTGGTCCAGCGCATCGCCACCGAGCTCGGGCCGCTGTCCGCCAACGGGTATGGGCTCACCGAGACCACCTCGGCGGTCTGCGCCAACATCGGCGCGGACTACGTGGCGCACCCGGACAGCGTCGGACGCCCGGCGCCCGGCGCCGACGTGCGGATCGTCGACCCGAAGACGCTCGCCGACGTGCCGGAGGGCGAGATCGGCGAGCTCTGGTTCCGCGGGCCCAACGTCGTCGGCGGGTACTGGCGGAACGAGGAGGCGACCGCCGCCGCGTTCGTGGACGGTTGGTTCCGCACCGGTGATCTGGGGTTCCTGCGTGCGGGCTGGGTGTACGTCGTCGACCGGCTCAAGGACGTGGTGCTGCGCGGCGGGGAGAACGTCTACAGCGCCCAGGTCGAGGCCGCCCTGCACGAGGTGCCGTGGGTCGACGAGGTCGCGATCTTCGGCGTCCCGCACCCGTCGCTGGGGGAGGAGGTGGCCGCCGCCGTCCGCACGACGCCCGGGTCCCCGCACGACGACGCCGCCGCCGACGCCCTCCGCGCCCACGTCACCGCCCGGGTCGCCGGCTTCGCCGCCCCGGCCCACGTGTTCTGGTGGACCGGGCCCCTGCCCCGCACCGCCACCGGCAAGCTGCTGAAACGGGAGCTGCGCGAGCGGTCGGGCTAGGCCTGGCCGTCACTCCTCGAGGTCGGCGAGCCGTTCCTCGGCGCGGGTGAGGGCGGTCGCGGTGTCGCGGGCGGCGCGGCTCGCCTCCCGCTCGGCCCGGGCGGCGTCCTTGACCGTGGCCGCGGCGGCGGTGCGGGCCTCCCGCGCCCGCTCCAGCTCGGCGGTGAGCTCCTCGACGCGGGCGGTGGCGTCGTCGCGCTCGGACTCGGCGTCGCGAAGGGCGGCCGCGGCGTCCTCCTGGGCGTCGGCGGCGGCGTCGGCGGCGCGACGGGCCTCGTCGACGGCCTCCCGGGCCTCGGCGCGTTCCCGTTCCCGCTGCTCGCGTTCCTCCTGCTCGCGGCGCTCCCGCTCGGCGCGCTCCGCGGCGTCGACACCCTCGTCGACGTCGACATCGGCACCCGCCTCGGTGTCGGTGTCCTCCGCGGGACGCTCGCGGGCGGGTCGCCGCGCCGGACGGGTGGCGGGCCGGCGGCGCCGGGCACCCTCCCCGTCCCGCTCGCGGGGCTTCCGCGGGCCGGTGCCGACCGTGGTCTCGCCGCCGAACCCGAAGCCCGACCAGCTCACCGTGCGGGTCAGTCGCCCCGACCGCACCTCGTCGGCCACGTCCTCGTCCGCCAGGGCCGCCTCGAGGATGCCGCGCAGGTCCTTCTCGACGGACTCGGTGACCCGGTGCCCCTCCTCCGCGGCCAGCCGCCGCGCCTCCCGGGCCATCGCCCCGACCAGCTTCGAGCGCTGTGCGGAGAGGTGGCGCAGCTGGGCGCCGTCGAGCGTCCGCTGTGCGGAGGAGAGCTCCTCGGCCAGGTCGAGCAGGGCGTCGAGCTGCTCGCCACGCTCGCGGGCGAGCAGATTGGCCAACCAGGCCGCCTGCGTGGGCCGCCGGAGCCGCCCGATCGCCTTGGCCGCCTCCTTGTCGCCGGCCTGCCTGGCCTCGGCGACCAGCTCGTCCCGCACGAGGACGAAGTCGTCCGGGGCCACGCCGTAGAGCTCGTCGGCGGCGGCCTCGACCCGGTCCTCGGTGTCCATGGGCTCGCTGGACCCGTCGTCGGGCCCCGCCGCGGGGCGTCCGGCGGAGCCCTCGTCGGCGTCCGGAGCAGAGCGGTTCATGCTCACTCGATTCAGTGTGGCCGCGGTCACAGATCAATTCGGCACTCACGGATTGTGACAGGTCGCCAGTGGGCACTCGACATCCATGAGCAGCACCGCAGTCATCGTAGTGATCGTCGTGGTGGTGATCGCGCTGCTGGCGCTCGCCGCGTTCGCGTGGTCGATGAACGGGCGCCGCAGGAGCCGACGGCTGAAGGAGCGTTTCGGCCCCGAGTACGACCGCCACCTGTCGGAGACGAACGACCCGGCCGAGACCGAGCGGGTCCTGGCGGAGCGCGAGAAGCGCCACCGCGGGCTCCAGCTGCGCACCCTCGACGACCGCGAGCGCGAGACGTTCGAGCGTCGCTGGACGGTGGTCCAGGCGGAGTTCGTCGACGACCCGGACCACGCCGTGGACCGAGCCGACGCGCTGGTGGACGAGCTGATGTCCGCCCGCGGCTACCCGGTCGACGACTTCGAGCAGCGGGCGGCGGACGTCTCCGTCGAACACCCCGTGGTGGTGCAGCGCTACCGCGAGGCGCGCCGGATCGCCCAGGCGAACCGGGAGCACCGCGCCGACACCGAGGAGCTGCGCGGCGCCGTGACCTCGTACCGCGAGCTGGTCCAGGCCCTGCTGGGCGGCGACCGGCACCAGGACGGGCAGCACGAGGGTCAGCACGACGGCCGGCACGGCGGCGATCCCGCCGGCCCCCACGACGACCGCCGGAAGGAGACGAGCGCATGAGCGAGCACGTGGGCCCCGAGCGACGCGCCGACGAGACACGAGGTGAGCGGCTGATGGACAAGCTCGACCCCCGGACCGCCGACGGCAGCGGCCACGCCGACGACCGCCACGACGACCGCAGCTTCCTCGACAAGGTGCTGGGCCGGGAGCCCGGTGAGCAGGGCCACGAGGGCCGGGGCACGGCCCAGGAGGACCGCGAGGACCGCGGCGGCGTAGGTACCCGCGAGCGCGGCTACGACACCGGCGAGGGCGCCCTTCCGCCGACGCGTGGGCACGACGAGCACCTGCCGCAGGACCGCGGCCGCGGCGACCTGGGCCCGGGCGACGATCCCGACGACGGCCTCCGCGGTCGCGACGCCGGGGGCACCGGGCACCGCGACGTCCGCAGCGACGAGGGCGCACGCACGGTCGACCTGCGCAGCGGCGCCACCGACACCGCCACCGACACCCCGGGCGACACGGGCCACGACCGGAGCCGGGACATGGGCGGGGCGATGGGCGGGGACATGCGCCACGACCCGGGCCGGGACAGGGGTGGCGACATGGGTCGGGACATGGGTGGCGACAGGGGCCGGGACATGGGTGGCGACAGGGGTGGCGACACCCGTGGGGGACACGACACCGCCGTGCACGGTTCCGGCGTCCCGGACGAGCGCATGCCCGGCGACGAGGGCGGCAGCGGCCTGCGCGACGCCGGTCACGACCAGCATCTCGACCGGCAGCACGACTCCCGGGGTGAGGGCGGCCGTTCCCGCGCGGAGTCCATGAGCTCGCCCACCCAGGAGACCGACTCCTCCGGCCACGCGACCCTGGTTCCGCAGGACCGCTCCGCCGAGTACCTGCGCCGCTGGGAGACGCTGAAGGCCGGCTTCGTCGACGAGCCCCGCGGCGCCGTCCGCGACGCCAACGTCCTGGTCGGCGAGGTGCTCGACGAGCTGGAGGCGCTGTTCAAGCGGCAGCGCAGCGAGCTGGAGCGCGACCTGAAGAACGAGTCCGCCTCCACCGAGGACCTCCGGCTGGCCCTGGGCCGCTACCGGAGCTTCTTCGACCGTCTGCTCACCATCTGACAGGCGCCGCACCACCACGCAGGAGGGGCCGCGGATCGGGACCGCGGCCCCTCCGGCGTTCTCCGGCAGTCGGAGTGTCAGCTGCCTCAGAGGGTCAGCGCGAACGCCGCGTCGGGCTCGACCACCTGGAAGGTGAAGCTCTCCTCGATGTAGAGGCTCACCGAGTCCGCGTCGTGGTGGGAGTAGCCGATGGCGAGGTCCTGCCCGACGTCGAGCGCGAAGTCCCCGCCCCGCTCGCTCACCAGGATCGCGCCGTCGACCCCGACCGCCCAGATCACCGAGCCGCCCAGGATCCGCTTGAGGTGGTCGAAGAGCAGGTACCCGCCGTGCTCCGTGCTCTCGACGATCTTCGTGTACAGGTCCGGCCCGACCGCCAGCGAGTACGGCCCGCCGATGCCGTTGCGGCGCAGCGTGTCCACCCCGCGCGCCACCACGCCCGGCCAACGGAGGCAGTCCTCGCCCAGGGACAGCGAGTCGTACGGCGCCACCTGGGCGATGCCCTCGACGAGCGCGACCGGCCAGCCGTGGAACACCGCGCGGTTCTCGATCTCGGCCGCAACCCGCGCCGCCCGGTCGAGGTCCTCGAACTCGGGGTCGGGGGCGCCGCGCTGGATGTCGTCGATCTCCGCGCGGGAGACCGTGAACGGCACGCGGACCTCGGCGAGCGGGAGCACCCGGCGGACGCGGGCGCTCACCCCGGCGCTGCCCTCGACCCCCGGCGGCGGTCCGGCCAGCCCGGTCGTGCGGCCCAGGCTGCGCGCGGAGTGCTGCCAGCCGCCGCTGCCGACGAAGTCGACCACCTTGCGCGCGGCGAGCAGCGGCGTGAGCCGCTCGCGGGCCTCGTCGTCGATCGCCTTCCAGGCCTCGGTGGGGATGGGCGCGTTCGCCCTGAGCAGGTGGTCGGAGGGTGCGGTCACGGGTGCTCCTAGCGTGGTGGGGAGGGCCTGGTGGGGAGGGCCTGGTGGGGAGGGCCTGGTGGGGAGGGCGTGGTGGGGAGGCGTGGTGGGGAGGGCGTGGTGGCCCGGCGCGGACGGGGTCAGCGGCCGCGGAGCCCGCCGATGCCGAGCGAGACGTCGCCGGAGAAGTCCGACGGCGGGTGGATCTCGCGCTCGATGGCCTCCACGTACTCCTCGGGGTCCTTGTCGGTGATCTCGATGCCGCGCCCGCCCGGGTGCCGCTCCTTGAACTCGGTGAACTGCCGGCCGAGGGACTCGCGCAGTCCCGACGGGGCGTTGAGCCGGAAGTCGGGGAGGCCCTCGTTCTCCTCCTCGCCCATGTGCTCGTCGTTGGCCTCGCGGGCGTTGTCCACCCCGGTCCACCAGCCTTCGCTGCCGACCGGGTTGCGGTCCGCCTCGCGCACGCCGTCGCGGATGTCGTTGTGGTCGCCGATGGCGTCGAGCGTCTCCTCCTGCGGGTCGTTCTCGCCCTTCCGCAGCAGCTGCGGGTAGAAGATCCGCTCCTCGGCCTCCGCGTGGACGTCGAGCAGGTCGGCGAGCGGGCGCCAGACCGCACGGAGCGCGGTCGGCTCGGCACCCTCGGCGCGCAGGTCGTCGAGCTCCGCGAACCGGCGACGGAACCACTCGTGGTCGTCGAGAATGAGCTGAGTGATGTCGGGCACGGCCGGACCGTACTGCCGAACGGCCCTGCCGCGCCCGTCCTGATGCCGGCTCAGCCGGTGTTCTCGTGCGTCGCGGTGAGGGTCGCGCGCGCGATCGCGTGGCTGAACAGGTTGAACCCGAGGAAGGCCGGGGTGGCGCCGTCGGGCAGGCCGAGGCTCTCCACGTCGACCGCGTGCACCACGAAGATGTAGCGGTGCGGGCCGTGCCCGGGCGGCGGGGCGGCACCGACGAAGCGCTTCATCCCGGCGTCGTTGGCCAGCACCACGGCGCCCTCGGGCAGCGACGACGAGTCCTCGTCGCCCGCGCCCGCGGGCAGCTCGGTGACCGAGGCCGGGATGTCGGCGACGGCCCAGTGCCAGAAGCCCGACGCCGTCGGCGCGTCCGGGTCGTAGCAGGTCACGGCGAACGACTTCGTCCCCTCGGGGAAGCCGCTCCACGACAGGTGCGGCGAACGGTCCTCGCCGCCCGCGCCCATGAGGCCCGACAGGTGCGGCGTGGCGAGGGTGCCGCCGTGGGTGACGTCGTCGCTGGTCACCGTGAACGTGGGGAGCTCCGGGAGCTCGCTGTAGGGGTCGTGGCTCATGGCCACCGATCATGGCACCGATCGGGCTGGGAAGCTTCCCCGGTGGAGAACCTGCTGCTCATCGTGGGCCTGATGCTCGGCGCGGTGGTGCTGGTGGGGGTCGGGGACCGGCTGCGGATCCCGTGGCCCGCGCTGATGGTGGTGCTCGGCGCCCTCGTCGCGCTCACGCCCGGCCTGCCGGACTCCTTCGAGCTGGACCCGGACCTGATCCTGCCGCTGTTCCTGCCGCCCCTGCTGTTCGCGACGGCACAGCGCACCTCCTGGTCGTTGTTCCGGGCCCGCTGGCGGTCCATCGCGCTGCTCGCGATCGCGCTGGTGGTGGTCACGATCGTGGTGGTGAGCGGGCTGGCGGTGCTGCTCGTCCCGGGGATCACGCTGACCGCCGCGGTGGCCCTCGGCGCGATGGTCGCGCCGCCGGACCCGGTGGCCGTGGAGGCCGTGGCCGGGCCCGTGCGGATCCCGCGCCGGCTGCTCGCGGTGCTGCAGAGCGAGGGCCTGTTCAACGACGCCACCGCGCTCGTCGTGTTCCAGGCCGCGGTGCTGGCCACGGTGCAGGGTGACGAGCTGTCCCTCGGCGGGCTCGCGCTGTCCTTCCTGCTCGGTGCGGCCGCGGCCGTGCTCATCGGGCTGGCCGTCGCCTGGCTGGCGCGGATGGTCCTGGCCCGGGTCACCGACACCATCGGCCGGAGCGCGCTGACCCTCGTCCTGCCGTTCGCGGTCTACCTCGCCGCGGAGGAGGTGCACGCGTCGGGCGTGGTGGCCGTGGTGGTGGTCGCACTGCAGCTGCGGCGGTTGGGCGACGCCGACGAGGCCGCCGAGCGCCTGGTCCAGCGCTCGTTCTGGGACGTCGTCGAGCTGCTGGTCACCGGCGTCGCGTTCGGCCTGATCGGGCTGGACCTGCGTGGGGTCGTCGAGGAGGCGGGCGCGGACCTGCCGCGGATGGTGGGCCACGCGGCGCTGATCTGTCTCGTCGTGGTCGGGGTCCGGGTGCTGTGGATGACGGTCGCCTGGCTGACCGTCCGCCGCTCGGCCGACGCCTCCGCCGCACCCCGCACCGGCCGGGAGGCCGTGGTGCTGGCCTGGTGCGGCATGCGCGGGCTCGCGACCCTCGCCCTGGCGCTCTCGCTGCCCACGGTCATCGCGTCGGGAGCACCGTTCCCGGCCCGCGCCGAGATCACGGTGATCGCCGTCGGGGTGCTCCTGGTGACCCTGCTGCTTCCCGGGTTCACCCTGCCCACGCTGGTCAAGGCCCTGGGCGTGGCCGAGCGGGCCGACGCCGAGGAGCGCGCCGAGAAGATCGTGACGCGGCGGGCCCAGCGGGCCGCGCTGAACCGGATGGCGACACGGATCGGCGAGGCCGACCGGTCCGGTCAGCTGCCGGAGGAGGTCGAGGCCGCGATCCGGCAGCGGATGAGCCGCCTCGACGCCGTGCTCTCCGGCGAGTCGCTGTCCGAGGACGAGCGCCAGCGGCTCCGCGCGATCCGCGACCGCCGGGACGTGCTGCAGTCCATCGAGGCCGACGCGCTGTCCGCCGCCCGCGCCGAGGTGCTCGCGGCGCGCCGCGAGCCGGGCATCGACCCGGAGGCGGCCGACCGGGTGCTGCGTCGGCTCGACCTCCGGACCGTGCTGCTGGACTGACCCGGTGCGCCCGGCCTACTGCGGCCCGTACACGACCACGGTGTTGCCCCACGGGTCCCGGGCCACGGCCCGGACCTCGTGCGGCCCCTGCTCGGGCTCCCGGACCACGGACCCGCCGCCCTGCACGAGGGCGGCGAGCGCCGCGGCCACGTCCGGGACCTTGAACGACGCCGCCGGCACCCCGCCGGTGACGTCCTCGGCCGGGCCGGCCAGGGCCAGCGTCGTGCCGCCGGCGTCGAGGGCGGCGTAGCGGTCGCCGTCGACGAACTTCGTGGCCAGGCCGAAGGTGTCGGCGTAGAAGCGCACGGCGGCGTCGACGTCGGCCACGGGGTGCAGGACGTTGCCGATCTTCACCGGCGTCTTCGCGGGATCACTCACCCCCCGACCGTAGCCCGTCAGGTGATCGTGATGCCGCCGTCGATCGCGATCGTCTGCCCGGTGACGTACCCGCCGGCCGCGCTCGCGAGGAAGACCAGCGCGGCGGCCAGCTCCTCCGGGTCGCCCTTCCGGCCCAGCGGGACCCGCTCCATCATCGACTCCAGGTAGCCGGGCCTGTACTGGTCGGTCATCTCGGACTCGAAGAAGCCCGGGGCCAGCGCGTTGACCCGGATGCCCTTGCGCCCGCCCCACTGCTGGGCGAGGTCGCGGGTGAGCCCGATCAGGCCGGCCTTGCTGGCCGCGTACGCCGCCTGCGGCAGGTTCGCGGTGGTGATGCCGAGGATGCTGGAGATGTTCACGATGCTGCTGCCCGGCTGCATGACCCGCCCGCAGGCCTGCGCCATCCAGTAGCAGCCGTTCAGGTTCACGTCGATGACCTGCGTGAACTCCTCGACGCTCTCCCGGGTCGCGGGCACGGCGGTGCCGATGCCGGCGTTGTTGACCAGGACGTCGACCCGGCCGAACTCCGCCATCGCGGTGTCGACCAGGTTCTGGCAGTCCGGCTGCCGGGCGACGTCCGTGGTCACCGCCAGAGCCCGGCGGTCGAGCTCCTCGACCATCTTCCGCGTGCCGTCGAGGCGGTCGGCCCGGCGCGCGCCCAGCACGACGTCGGCACCCGCCTCCGCCAGCGCCTTCGCGAACGCGACGCCGAGCCCCGACGACGCGCCCGTCACGATGGCCACCCTGCCCTCGAGCGAGAACCGCTGCAGTACCGTCATGCGCCGGACCTTAATGCAGTCGCACCACGTCAGGGACGACCGGAGACGTGGCGCGGGCGACAGCGGCTTGCGCCGTGCGGGGAGCCCGGTGCGAGGATCGGAACGAAACGATCGGTCGTTCGCGGCCGGCGTCGGAGCGCAGTCGAGCGAAGTCGAAGGAGACCGAACATGGCGGAGTCCCAGCAGCGCGTCGCGATCGTCACGGGAGCGGCGCGAGGGATCGGTGCGGCCACCGCACAGCGCCTGGCGCAGGACGGGTTCAAGGTCGCGGTGATCGACCTCGAGGAGGCGGCCGCGAAGACCACCGTCGACGCCATCGTCTCCGCGGGCGGCACGGCGATCGCCGTGGGTGCCGACGTGTCCGACGCCGCGGCGGTCGAGGCGGCGGTGGCGCGGGTCGCCGAGGAGCTCGGCGCGCCGACCGTCCTGATCAACAACGCCGGCATCACCCGGGACAACCTGCTGTTCAAGATGACCGAGACCGACTGGGACTCGGTGATGGGCGTGCACCTCAAGGGCTCGTTCCTCATGGCCAAGGCCGTGCAGAAGCACATGGTCGACGCCGGCTGGGGCCGCATCGTCAACCTGTCGTCGACCTCGGCGCTGGGCAACCGCGGCCAGGCCAACTACTCCACCGCGAAGGCCGGCCTGCAGGGCTTCACCAAGACCCTCGCGATCGAGCTGGGCAAGTTCGGCGTCACGGTCAACTGCATCGCCCCCGGGTTCATCGCCAGCGAGATGACCAAGGCCACCGCCGAGCGCCTCGGCGTGGACTGGGAGGAGTTCAAGGCGGCCCGCGCCAAGGAGATCCCGGTGCAGCGCCCCGGCGCGGTCGAGGACATCGCGCAGACCGTGTCGTTCTTCGTCGACGAGCGGTCGAGCTTCGTCTCCGGCCAGGTCCTCTACGTCGCCGGCGGCCCGAAGGCCTGACGTGACGGCCGATCCGACGGTGGCGCCCGTCCTGCTGACGGCGCCCCTCGGCCCGGACCGCCTGGTCGGGATGGGCCCGATCGAGGTCGACGACTCGGGCCTGGTCCGCGCGAGCATGCCCACCGCCCGGTGGATGGTCGGCCCCGACGGCCGGCCCTCCGCCGGGGCGCTGGGCGTGCTGCTCGACGCCGTGCTGGGGCAGGCGATGCTCCTGCCCCGGCCGGTCGACGGGTGGGCGGTCACCACGGAGCTGGCCGCCGACCTCGTCGCGCCCGTCCCGCTCGACGGGTCCCCCGTGACCGTCGAGGCCCGGGCGGTCGCGGCCGACGCGGAGGGCTCGCTCTCGCAGGGCCGGGTGCTGGCCGCGGACGGCACGCTGCTCGGCGTCGCGACCGAGTGGGGCAAGTTCACCCCCGGGGTGCCGGACGTCGACGCTGTGGTCCCGGAGGTCCGGGTCCCGGAGGCGGGCTCGGTCGTGGGGCTGCTGGGCGGGGAGGTCTCCGGCGACCCCGTGACGCTGTCGGTGCCGGGCGTGGCGGCGCTGGCCAACGAGCTGGACACGGTCCACGGCGGGATCATGCTGACCGCCTCGGAGGTGGCGGCGGCGGCCGCGCTGCCCGGCCCGCCGGACCGGCCGCTGGTCACGGGTTCCATGCGGATCTGCTACCTGCGGCCCTCGCCGGTCGCGGGCACCACGCAGTTCCGCACCCGGGTGGTGCACGCGGGCCGTTCCTTCGGAGTGGTCGAGGTGGAGGCGTGGGGGCCGACCGGCAAGCTGGCCACCACGGCCACCGTCACCCGCCGGGTGCGCTGATCCCGCTCGTCTCGCTGCTCTCGCCGGCGGCCGCCGGCGGGGGATCACGGCGTGGGGGCGTTGCGGAGCCCGATCGCGTAGGGGGCCAGCGGCTCCTGCCCGGCGACCGGCACCTCGTCGTCGGAGACGTTCACGACCAGCGCGGAGCCGTCGGGCGCCCGGAAGGCGATCAGCGGCGAGTCCTGCGCGGTCCCGAGCTCCACCTCGCCCTGCGCGAGCCGCGGGACGAGCCACTCCCATGCCTGCGTCAGCGGCGTGGGCCGACCCCCGCCGGCCTCGGTGGCATCCGTCCAGAGTGCGGAGTAGGGCAGCGAGCTGCCCTGCGGGCCCCACAACAGCGCGACCGACACCCCGGACCGGGCGAACGCGGCCACGGAGGCGAGCGTCGACGCGGCGCTGCCCTGGCCGTCCGCAGCGCCGGTCATGCCGTCGGGCACCTCGGAGTAGAACTCGGTCCACCAGATCGGCAGCGTGGTCCTGCTGCGCAGGAACCGGGTGACGTCGGAGAACTTGACCGCGGCGTCGTCGAGCCGGCCGCTGATCGTGCCGTCGCGCTGCGCGGTCCCGCCGTCCACGGCCAGGAAGTCGGCGCCGACCTTGTTCGTGTCCCAGTACTCGAGCGCGTCGAGGATCCGCTGGTCGATCGCGCCCCAGCTGCCCTTGAGCGTGTCGGAGGCGTTCGGGTCGCCCGTCGGCAGGCTGATCATGACCGGGTACGGGCCGCCGACCTGCACGTCCGGGCGCACGGCCTTCACCGCGGTGTACACGGCGTTGTAGAGCGCGGTGTAGCCCTCGTAGTCCCAGCGGTTCTTCGTCATGTCGAAGAAGCCCTTGAGCTCGTTCCACACCACGACCCGCTCGATCTGCGGGTAGCGCTGCACCGTCTGCGCGACCAGGTCGGCGTAGGCCTGGAAGTCCTGGGGCAGCGGGGCGACCTCGAGCCGCGTCCAGTCGGTCTGCCCGGCGACGCCGCCCTTCATCCAGTCCGGCGCGCAGCAGGCGGTGAGGACCGTGCGGGCCCCGGTGCGCTCCACCAGGTCCATGCGCTCGTCCAGCGTCGACCAGTCGAACTGCCCCGGGGCCGGCTCCGGGCTGAGCGTGCCGAAGCCCATGAGGTGCACGTTCTGCCACACCGCGGAGTCCTTCAGGATCGCCTCGCCGCGGGCGTTGGACTCGGCCGGGTCGTGGTCGTCGAGGCTGTCCTGGGTGTGCGTCACCCCGAGGTCGAGCGGAGCGCCCTGGGGCGCCCAGTCCCAGCCCTCCCCGAGGTCGAGCCCCGCGGCGGACCGGTCGGTGGCCGCACCGGTCGCGGGCGGGGTGGTGGACGAGCAGCCGGCCAGGGCGAGCAGGCCGGCCGCGAGGGCGGCGAGGACGGGGAGGGTTCGGCGGGAACGCACGGCCCGGAGAGTGTCAGCGCCCGGCTGTGGAGCGGCTGAGAGGGGCCCGGCCGGCGCGCGCGAGCCAGCCCTCGGCGGCCAGCAGCTCGGCGGGGGTCCCGTGCTCGGCCACCCGCCCCTCCCGGACGACGTACACGTGGTCCATCCGCTCCAGCCCGGCGAGATCGTGGGTGATCAGCAGCGTGGCGCGGCCGGCGGCGGCGTCGAGCAGGTCGTCGAGGACGGCGTCGCGGGTGCCGGGGTCGAGGTGCGCGGTCGGCTCGTCGAGCACGAGGAGCGCGGGACCGGTGAGCAGCGCGCGGGCCAGCGCGAGCCGCTGCCGCATGCCGCCGGAGAGCCGGCTGCCGCGGATCCCGACGGGCTCGTCGAGGTCCAGGTCGAGGCGCACGCGGGCGAGGACGGCCCACAGCTCGTCGTCGGTCGCCGCCGGGCGGGCCAGGCGCAGGTTCTCCCGCACGGTGCTGTCGAAGACGTGCGGGTCCTGCGGCACCCCGCTCACCGCGGCGCGCACGGCGTCGGGGGAGCGGTCGAGCAGGTCCGCGTCGCCCAGCCGCACCGAGCCGCCCTCGGCGTCCTGGAAGCGGAAGAGGATCGCGGCGAGCGTGCTCTTGCCCGCCCCGCTCGGCCCGACGACGGCGACGTGCGACCCCGCCGGGACGTCGAGGTCCAGGTCGTCGAGCACCAGCGGACCGTCGTAGCGGGCAGCGAGGTCCCGGATCCGCAGGTCGGCGGGGTCGGCGGGCACCGGCTCGTCCGACGCGGGCCGGACCTGCGGCGGGGTGTCGAGCACCCCGAACAGCCGCTCGCCGCTCGCGCGGACCGCGCCGAGCCGGGCGGCCGCCGCGGGCAGCGGCGCCACGATCTCGAAGGCGGCCAGCGCGGTGAGCACGAGCACGGCCAGCGGGATCGGGTCGAGCCGGCCCGCCGAGACCGCCGCGACCCCGAGGAGCAGCGAGCCCCACAGGGTGAGGCCGGCCAGCAGCGCGGTGGCCCCGGCGCCGAGTCCGAGCAGGCGGGCGTCGCGCCGGGCGGTGCGGGTGAGGTCGGCGTCGGCCGCCTCGACCCGCGCGACGGCCCGGTCCATCGCCCCGTAGGCGACGAGGTCGGGGGCGCCCTGCAGGGCGTCGACCAACGCGGTCGAGAGCTCGGCGCGGGCCGCGGCGACCCGGCGGCCGGGTAGATCGGCAGAGCGTCGGGAAAGGAAAGAGAGTCGT
>NZ_JBEZDN010000123.1:0-23976 GCF_040648315.1 Pseudonocardia sp. NPDC049154 | reverse complement strand
AAACTCGGCGCCACCGCCATCCCGGTCTCCGGCGGCATGACCCCACGCCAGATCCAACTGATCGGCGACCTCGCCCCCGACGTCATCATGGTCACCCCGTCCTACATGCTCACCCTGCTCGACGAGTTCGACCGCCAAGGCATCGACCCCCGCACCACCTCCCTCACGATCGGGATCTTCGGCGCCGAGCCCTGGACCGAGCAGATGCGCACCGAAATCGAAGACCGCATGGACATGCACGCCGTGGACATCTACGGCCTCTCCGAGGTCATGGGCCCCGGCGTCGCCCAGGAATGCGTCGAGACCAAAGACGGCCTGCACATCTGGGAAGACCACTTCCTGCCCGAGATCCTCGACCCCCTCGCCGACGACGACGGCGCCACCGTGCTGGCCGACGGCGAAGAAGGCGAACTCGTCTTCACCTCGCTCACCAAGCAGGCCCTGCCGATCATCCGCTACCGCACCCGCGACCTCACCCGGCTGCTCCCGGGCACCGCACGCCCGGCGATGCGCCGCATGCAGAAGATCACCGGCCGCTCCGACGACATGATCATCCTGCGCGGGGTCAACCTGTTCCCCACCCAGATCGAGGAGATCGTGCTGCGCACCCCCGGACTCGCCCCGCACTTCCAGCTCGAACTCACCACCAAGGGCCGCATGGACGCCCTCACCGTCCGCGTCGAAGCCCGCGCCGACGCCACCGCCGAGCGCCGCCAGGCCGCCGCCGCGGAGCTGATCAAAGCCGTGAAGGACACCATCGGCGTCTCGGTGACCTGCGACGTCGTCAACCCGGACACCCTCGAACGCTCCGTCGGCAAGCTCCAGCGGCTCCTTGACCGCCGCACGCCGTGAGCCCGGCGGTGCCGAGCACGCACCCGGACGGCACCGAACGCCTCGACCACTGGCGTTCGGTGCTGTCCCGCGCCTTCGTGCCGCTGGAACCGTCGGCACTGTCCGCGCCCGCCGTCCCGGCCGCCGGGACGTTGCGGGCGAGTTCGGCGCCACGCATGCCGTGGAGTCGATCGAGGAGGGCGGCGAGGGGTACGACGCCTGATCCCTCTCTCACGGCGTGCCCACCCGGTCCGCCGGGCGGGCGCGCCGACGAGATGCAGGCGCACCTCTCCTTCAACCCCGGTGCCGCACGCGTCGAGCGGACCGGACGACAGGGCCGGGGAATCGGCAGGGACATCGGGAATTCCTCGCGCCCTGTGAAGGATTTCCCCTAGGCGCCGGAAGCGCATTCCGACCTGACGATCACGCCGTTCATCTCCGGTGTCGGAATGCGTCCCGCGCCGCACACCCGCGGGATGTCGACCCCCCAGATTCGGCCTGGCTCGGCCCACACGCAATAGGTAGTTCCTCCAATTGCTCCGCTCGGTCGCCACGTCGGACCGTGGGGTGTCCGGGCCGGCGGCTCCGCCGCTCGTGTGCCCGCCGGGCGGCCGCCGCGCCGCCGGTCCCCGAGCACGACCCGTCCCACGAGGAGCGCGTTGATGACCGACACCGACACGATCGCCGCCCTGGCCCGCCGCGTCGAGGTCCTCGAGGCCGAGGCGGACATTCGCCGCCTCCAGGCGCGCTACATGTGGCTCTGCGACACGCCGCTCCCCGAGTTCGGGGTCACCGGCGACGAGCAGCGCATCGACCTGATCATGGAGCTCTACACCGACGACGCCGTCTGGGAGGGTGTGGGAGAGTACTACGACGGCCAGTTCGGGCGTGCGGAGGGAGCGGCGGCGGTGCGCACGCACTTCGAGGGCTTCTGGTCCCGGGACCGTGATCCCGCGCTGGTCCTCAACGCCCACTACCTCACCTCCGAGCAGATCCACGTCGACGGCGACACCGCGACCGGCCAGTGGATCCACATGCAGCCGTGGTTGTTCGCCGACGGCACGTCCCTGCTGCGATCCAGTCGGCTCAACAACGCCTTCCGCAGGGTCGGCGGGCGCTGGAAGATCTCGCGGACCCGGACCGAGAACGTGTTCGTCGCTCCCCTGCCGGGTCGTTGGGCGAGCGACCACCCGTCCGGCTCGGTCCTCATGCGGCCGTGACCATGCCACCGGAGCCCGGCGAGGCGGTGGTCCACATCGTCGACGACGACGAGGACCTCCGCGAGTCGCTGCGGTTCCTGCTGGCCAGCGTGGGTATCCAGGCGCTCGACTACCCGGACGCGCCCACCTTCCTGGCCGAGTTCGACCCGGCGGAGCCGGCGGTCGTGATCGTCGACGTCCGGATGCCGGGGATGAGCGGCTTCCAGCTGCAGGAGGAGCTGGAGAGTCGCGGATACCCGGCACCGATGATCTTCTGTTCGGCGCACGGCGACATCCCCATGTCGGTCCGTGCGCTGACCCACGGCGCGGTCGACTTCCTGGAGAAGCCGTACGAGCCGCAGCGCATCCTCGAGGTCGTCCAGCAGCAGCAGGCGCTGGCCCGGCAGCGGTTCGTCGCGGACACCGAGCGCCGGGACGTCGAACGCCGGGTGGCCGAGCTGACCCAGCGCGAGCGCGAGGTGCTCCGGTTGGTGATCGAGGGCATGGCCAGCCAGGCGGTCGCCCGCCGGCTGGGCACCAGCGTCAAGACGATCGACGTGCACCGGGCCCGGATCAAGGCCAAGACGGGGGCGGACAGCCTCGGGGCCCTGGTCCGCGACATCCTGCTGCACCGCGTCGAGGTCTGACGCGGGGCGGACGGGCGTGCCCCGCCCGCCCCCGCCGTCACGGCAACCTGGCCTCCACCCAGCACCCCGTCCCGAGCAGCGCGGTCTCGCCGTGCGGGGCCCCGATCAGCTGGACGCCCAGGGGCAGGCCGTCCGGGGTGGACAGACCCGGCACCGTGAGGGCCGGGAACCCGAGGGCCTGCCAGGGCCGGCTCAGCACCGGGTCGCCGGTGGCCCCCAGCCCCGCCGGCGCCGGCCCGAGGGCCGCGGGCCCGACGACGGCGTCGTACGAGGCGAGCAGATCGCCGATCCGCGCACGGCCCTCGGCCACCACCCCACGGGCGGCGTCCAGGTCGGCGGGGTCGGTGGCGGCGCCGCGGCGGAGCAGCTCCGCGAGCGGCGCGCTCAGCTCGTCGGCCCGGGCCGCCTCGGCGGCACGCTCGACGGCGGCCTCGGCGGCCATCACCACCGAATGCGCCGCGGTCAACGCGTCGACCAGCTCGGGATCCGGCAGGTCGCCGACGACCGCCCCCGCCGCCGTCCAGCGGTCACGGGCCCCGCGCAGCGCCTTCCGCATCTCGGGATCGACCGGGCTCGACCCTGCCGGCCAGAACAGCAGGCGGGGCGGACGCGCCCCCGCCCGGTCGGCCTCGGGCTCCCCGGTCAGCGCGGCGAAGGCCAGCGCGAGGTCGTCGACGTGGGCGGCGAACACGCCGTGGCTGTCCAGGCTCGGGCTCAGGCCCGTCACCCCGTCGACCGGGAGCCGGTCGTGGGTGAGGACCAGGGCGGCGACGCCGCAGAAGGACGCGGGCCGGGTGACCGACCCCGCCGTCTGCGACCCGAGCGCCAGCGGCACCTGGCCCGACGCGACGGCGGCGGCCGAGCCGCTGGACGAGCCGCCGGGGGTGTGTCCCACGGCGGCCGGGTTGCCGGTCGGGCCCGGCGCGAAGTAGGCGAACTCGGTGGTCACGGTCTTGCCGACGGGGACGGCGCCGGCGCGGCGCCACGCGGCGACGATCGCGGCGTCGGCCTCTGCCGGAGCGGCGTCGGCCCGGAGCGACGAGCCGCACCGCGTCGGCAGGCCCTCGACGTCGATGATGTCCTTGACCCCCGACGGGACTCCCCCGAGGGGCCTGGAGACCTCGCCCGGCGGGGCTTCCGCAGGCGGCACGATCCACGCCCGCAGCTCCGGGTCGGTCGCCGCGATCCGCTCGCGGGACCGCTCCGCCGCCGCGGCCGGGGAGGTGCGTCCGGCGGCCAGGTCCGCGACCAACCCGCGGAGCGACCAGGGCGCGTAGAGGGCGCTCACGCGTCCTCCCACTCGACGTCGGCGACCCAGTAGTGCACGCCGCTCGGGCCGACGGAGTGCCGCCACTCCGAGGTCCTGCGCAGCGTCGGCTCGACGCGGGCGGTGACGAGGTCGGCCTCCTCCGGGCCGTCCCGGGGGACCTGCCAGTGCACCCAGTTCAGCTCGCGGCCCTCGGCGTCGTGCACGAACAGGTCGACGTGCCGCCAGCCGAGACCGTGGGTGTCGTTGTAGCAGGTCAGGGTCATGCGGTGGCCTGTGTCCTCGGCCTGGGTCACGGGCACTCCTCCTCCCGGACAGGGCCCGGTCACGCGCTGAGCCGGGGGGCGCCCAGGCTGTGGAAGCGCCGCTGGAAGTAGACGAGCGCGCCGCCGTCGTCCTGGGTGCCGACCTGCTCGACGTCCACGAACAGCACGGTGTGCGAGCCGAGCTCGCGCCGCGCCCGGATCCGGCCGATCACGGTGGCCGCGGCGCCGCGCAGCACCGGCACGCCGTAGCCGGTGAGGTCCCACCGGTCGTCGGTGAAGCGCTCGGCGGTCGGGACCTTCGTCGCGCCCGCGAAGTGCATCGCGAGATCCTCGTGCTCGCCGGCCAGCACGTTCACGCAGAGCCGGCCGTTGCCGACCAGCACGTCGTGCGACCGGCTGGAGCGGTTCACGCAGACCAGCACGGTCGGCGGGGAGTCGGTGACCGAGCAGGCGGCGCTGACCGTCATGCCGGCCCGTCCGTGCGGGCCGTCGGTGGTGACCACGTTGACGGCGGCGGACAGGTTGGCCATGGCGGAGCGGAAGTCCGACTGGGTCCGGGTCGGTTCGGGCACTGCTCCTCCTGGACTGTCGCGGCCGGCCGGGGTCCGGTCGGCGGGCATCCGCAACGTATGGCCCGCCCGGGGGGCCTCGGTATCGAGACTTCCTCCGCTCTCCCTGAGGCTTTTCCCTACTCGGGCCGGTGCTCCACGGCGAGCGGCAGCGCGAACCCGAAGCGGGATCCGCCGCCCGCGCGCCGCTCGGCCCAGATCCGCCCGTGCTGCCGGGTGATGATCCGGTAGCTCAGCGCCAGCCCGATGCCGCTGCCCTGTTCCTTCGAGGTGAACGACTCGGCGAAGGGGTCCCGCAGCAGCCCGCGGCCGCGGTCGTCCACGGTCAGCACGGCCTCGCCGTCGCGGACGCTCGTGGTGATCTCGAGCTCCCGCTCCCCCGGCGCGCAGCAGGCCATCTCGTCGACGGCGTTGAAGCACAGGTTGAGCAGCACCTGTCCGGTCAGCACCCGCTCGCAGACCGTCGGCAGGGTTCCGGGTGCCGGTGCACCACGACCCGCACGCCGGGATCGACGGCCCGCAGCCGCACGAAGTACAGGCACTCGTCGACCACGTCGTGGAGGTCGACGACCTGGCGGGAGTGCTCGAGATGCCCGACGAACGCCCGGACGGCGCCCACGATCGCGCTGGCCCGGTCGATCTGGCGGACGGCGCTGCCGATCCCGAAGCGGAGCCGGTCGGCGGACTCCCGCGACAGCGTCCCCTCGTCCTCGAGGACGCCGGCGTGCCGGGTGGTGCCCGCCAGGAAGTTCCCGGCCGCGGCGAGCGGCTGCCCCAGCTCGTGGGCGATCGCCATCGCCATGTCGCCCATGGCCGTGTAGCGGGCCTGGTAGTTCTCCCGGTGCAGCTCCCGCTCGCGCAGCACCTCGCGGTGCACGCGGCCGGAGACATCGTGGAGGATCATCAGCAGGCCGTCGCCGTCGGGCTCGGCGAGCCGTTCCAGGGTGCCCTCCAGCCACACGGCCTCGTCGGTCGAGGGGCGCGGCACCTGCAGCTGCACCTCGATCGTCGGATCGGCCTGGGCGGCGACGTCGGCCCAGCTCACGGGCCGGCCCCCGGCCCGCAGGGTGCCGAACTCGTCGAGCTGGCGGCCCATCTCCTCCGGCACCATCCCGAGCAGGGCGAGCGCGGTGTCCGTGGCGAACCGGACGGTCCCGGCGGAGTCCAGCGCGAGGGCGATGGTCGAGGTGTGCCGGGCCAGCGCGTCGATCGACGACGTCGTCCGGCGCAGCGCCTGCTCGGTGGCCTGCTCCCGCTCGATGTCGCGGAACTCGACCATGACCGCGGGCCCCTGCGCCAGCTCGACGCGCCTGGCCAGGGCGTCCGTGGGCACGACCCGCCCGCTGCGCGTGCGGTAGTGCCACTCGATGCGGCTGCTGCCCCGCTCCACCGCCTCCTGCAGCCAGGCCCGGCCGAGCACCCGGTGGTACTGCGGCGCGGTGCTGCTCATGTGGTTGGCCTTGAGCGGGCGCAGCTCGTCGAGGGGCCAGCCGAGCAGCTCGCAGGCGGCCGGGTTCGCCCAGAGGATGTTCTTGGTCTCGGCGTCGTGCACCAGGACACACGTCCTGGCCGCGTTCATCAGGGTCACCAGGTCCTCGGTGACGATCTCCGGTGCGCTCGGGTCGACCGACATCGGCCAAGCGTAGGACGCGGGTTCGCGGGAGCGGACTGAAGGAATCCCCTACGGAACGGGCGGGATGTCCCTATCCGGGCACGGATGGTTCTCATTCCGGCGGTTCCCCGCCGTTCCTACTCTCGAATTCGTTCACCGCCGCGACGAGGAGGAGCGATGCTGCGCATCGAGGAATCGGGAGAACGGACCCTTCCCGGGGAGACCGTTCCGCTCGCGGACGTGCTCGCCGAACTGGTCGGCCGTCGCGAGGAGTTCCGCCGGCTGCGGTACGTCCCCCGGGACTTCGTGGCGCGGCTCAAGCAGGCGGGTCTCTACCGCGCGGCCACCCCGGCCCGTTTCGGCGGCGACCCGCTGCCGCCCGCGGAGTTCCTCTCGCGCATCGAACGCATCTCCGAGGTCGACGGGTCGACCGGCTGGGTGGCGAGCTTCGGCTCCGCCCTGATCTACCTGGCGGCGCTGCCGGTCGAGATCCAGGAGAAGATCTACGCCGACGGCCCGGACGTGGCCTTCGCCGGCGCGCTCTTCCCGCCGCAGCGCGGCGAGGAGACCGAGCTGGGCTACCGGCTCACCGGGCGCTGGAAGTTCGCCAGCGGGTGCATGGGGGCGGACCTCCTGGGCGTCGGGATGCCCGGCGACGAGGCCTCCGGCGGCAAGCCCCGCACGGCGGTGCTGCGTCCCGAGCAGGTCGAGATCGTCCAGGAGTGGGACGTCGTCGGCATGCAGGGCACCGGGTCGTTCGACCTGGTCGTCGACGGCGTGGAGGTCGCCCGGGAGTGGACGTTCGTCCGCGGCGGCGAGCCGACCGTCGACGAGCCGCTCTACCGCTACCCCACGATCGCCTACGCCGCGCAGGTGCTGGCCGTGGTCGGCGCCGGCGTCGCCCGCGCCGCACTGGACCACGCCCGTGAGATCGGCGGCGGCTACAAGGGCGTCACCGGCGCGCCCAGGTTGGCCGACCGCGCCTACTACCGGACCGAGGTCGCGCGGGGCGAGGCGGCGCTGCGCTCGGCCCGCGCCTTCTTCTACGAGGCGACCGGACAGACGTGGGAGACCGTGCTGCGGGGCGATCCCGCCACCGACGAGCAGAACGCCGAGCTGCGGCTCGCGGCGGCGCACCTGGCGAAGACGGCGTCGGACGTGGTGGGCGGGCTGGTCGAGGTGTCCGGCACCGCGCCGATCGGCACCACCCACCCGCTGCAGCGCCTGCTCGGGGACGCGCTCGTCCCCAAGCAGCACGCGTTCCTGGGGCCCGCGATCTACGACGCGGCGGGCGCGGTCCTGATGGGCCTGCCCCCGACCACTCCCGGCTTCCGCTGACGGCCCGCACCCCGACCACCACGAGGAGACCCCATGGCCGCGCCCCTGCGGGTGCTGTTCTGCATCGGCATCAACCAGAACTTCTTCGACCTCCCCACCGACGGCATCACCACCGGCCACGTCTGGCAGTCCTTCGTGGCCATGACGGACGGCCTCAAGGCCCTGCCCGGGGTGGACTTCATCGGCGACATCGACGACGACGCGCACATGGTCGGCCCGTCCGACGGGTGGCCGTGGACCTGCTACCTCCTCGCCGACGTCGACACCCAGGAGACCGTCAAGGCCGCCTGCAACCTGCTGCGCACCACGCCCGTCGGCGACGGGGACGTGAAGCTCTGGCGGTTCGCCAGGATCGAGGCCCGGATCGGCCGGGCTCTCACCGTGCGCGACGACGTCGCGCTCCCCGCGACCGGAGGCGAGCGATGATCGAGAACGTCCTGGGCGCCGCCCCCGCCGACCTCGTCCGCGAGGACCGGGTCGCGGGCCGGCTCTACACCGACCCCGAGCTCTTCGAGCTCGAGATGACCCGCATCTTCGAGCGCTCCTGGATCTGGGTGGCCCACTCCAGCGAGCTGCCGAGGGCGGGCTCGTTCAAGTCGACCTTCGTCGGCCGCCAGCCGGTGATCGTCACGAAGGACCGCAAGGGGGTCGTGCGCACGCTGCTGAACCGCTGCCGCCACCGCGGCGCGAGCGTCTGCGAGAAGCCCAGCGGCCAGGTCAACGGTTTCACCTGCCCGTACCACGCCTGGTCCTACGGCCTCGACGGGTCGCTGCGGGGCATCCCGTACCCGGACGGCTACGAGGGCGTCATGGAGAAGCGCGACCTCTCGCTGGGCAAGCTCCGCACCGAGTCCTACGGCGGCATGATCTTCGCGACCCTGAACGAGGACGCCGAGCCGCTGGAGGGCTTCCTCGGCGACGCGCGGCTGTGGATCGACCGCTTCATGAAGCAGGGCGGCGGCTACCCGATCAAGGTCCTCGGCCGGCACCAGTTCAGCTTCCGCGGCAACTGGAAGATCCAGCTCGAGAACACCACCGACGGCTACCACTTCCCGATCGTGCACCGCTCGTGGATGGCGTCGGTCGACGCCGAGACCGCGGACATGATGTCGTTCATGACCGACCCGACGTGCACGACGCACGACCTCGGGCACGGCCACAGCGTCATGCAGATGGTGCCCGAGCACTCCGACCTCGACGCCGACGACGGCTCCGAGCCGCTGCAGGGCCGGTTCGACGACCTCGTCGCCGAGCTGTCGAAGACCCTCGACCGCGCGCAGGTGCGCAAGGTCGTGCGCGCGATGCACGGCACCGGCTTCAACCTGAACCTCTTCCCGAACGTCTCGATGTCCGCGGCGTTCTTCCGCGTGCTGCGGCCGATCTCGGTGAACGAGACGCGCATCGAGCACGTCGCCATCGGCCCCGACGGCCCGCCGGAGCTCGACGCGGTCAACCGCGAGCGGCTCCGGATCCACGAGCACTTCCAGGGCCCCTTCGGCTTCGGCACGCCCGACGACGCCGAGGGCTGGGACCGCGTCCAGCGCGGCGCCGCAGCGGCACCCACGATGCCGATCCTGGTCAACCGCGGCCTGGCCCGGGAGAAGCCCGGCCCCGAGGGCTGGCCGACCTCCCACGTCACCGACGAGACCGGCATGCGCGCCGCGTACGCCCAGTGGAAGGCGATGATGAGCGATGACTGAGACCGTCACCCCGACCGCCTCCGGTGCGGCCCCGATCCCGACGACCGATCCGCGCGTCGCACGGGCGATCGAGCTGATCTGGCGCGAGGCCGAGCTTCTCGACCACAAGGCCTACGAGACCTGGGACGCGCTCTACACCGACGACGGGTTCTACGTGATCCCGATCGACCCCGAGGCGGAGCGCTTCGACGACATCCTCAACATGGTCTACGACGACGCCCGGATGCGGCGGATGCGCGTGGCCCGCATGACCGAGGGCTACGCGATCGCCGCGGTCGACGCGGCCCGCACCGTCCGCACGGTGTCCCGGTTCGTCCCGGAGTCCGCGTCCGACGACGAGGTCGTCGTCCGGTCCGCGCAGGTCCTCGTCGCCTACAAGCGGGAGAACCACGACCTGTGGGCGGCCGACCTGGTCCACCGCATCCAGCTGTCGGCGGACGGCCCCGCCGGGGACCGCATCGTGCAGAAGATCGTCCGCCTCGTCGACAGCGAGTCGGCGGTCCCGGCCGCCGGGTTCCTCCTGTGAGCGCGCCGCAGGTCGCGGTCGTCACCGGCGGCGCCCGCGGGCTGGGCGAGGCGATCGTCCGCCGGCTGCACGCCGACGGCTACCGGGTCGCGGTGGCCGACCTCGACGGCGCCGCCGCCGGGGCGCTCGCCAAGGAGCTGAACGGCGCGGCGACGACCGCCCGCGCCTTCGCCGTCGACGTCGCCGACCGGGACGCGCCCGCCGCACTCCTGCGGGACGTCCTGGCGGCCTTCGGCGCCGTGCACGTGCTGGTCAACAACGCGGCCCGCACCCAGGCCACCCCGGTCATGGAGATCGGCGCGGACGAGCTCGACGCGGTCATGGCCGTCAACTTCGGCGGGACCTTCCGGGCCTGCCAGGTCTTCGGCGCGCACCTGGCCGAGCAGGGCTACGGCCGGATCGTGAACATGGCGTCCCTTGCGGGGCAGAACGGAGGCACCGCCACCGGCGCCCACTACGCCGCGTCCAAGGGCGCGGTCCTCACCGCGACCAAGGTCTTCGCCCGCGACCTCGCGGCGCGCGGGGTGACCGTCAACGCCGTGTCGCCGGGCCCGCAGGACGGCGAGACCGTGCGCACGGTCGTCGGCGAGGACGGGATCGAGGCGCTGCGCGCCGGCATCCCCGTCGGCCGGCTCGGCGACCCGGCGTTCGTCGCCCGGATGGTCGCCCTGCTCGCCTCCCCCGAGGCCGCGTCCGTCACCGGCGCCTGCTGGGACGTCAACGGCGGTCTGTACCTGCGGTGACACCGCAGCCCCGTGATCGGTCGAGAAAGGAGGACGGTCCGATGACGGCTACCGTCGCGGTCCGCGTCAGCGAGGTCACCGAGGAGGCGGCCGACATCCGCAGCCTGCGGCTCGTCACCACCGACGGCTCCCCGCTGGGGCCCTACGAGGCGGGCGCCCACGTGGACGTCGTCGGCCCGACGGGCGTGCTGCGCCAGTACTCGTTGTGCAGCCCGCCGGACGACGCCGGCTCCCTCCTGATCGCGGTCAAGCGGGAGCAGGCGTCCCGGGGTGGGTCGGCCGCCCTGCACGAGGTCCGCGTGGGCGACACCCTCGCGATCGGGGCCCCGCGGAACCTGCTCGCCCTGGCGGACGACGCCGACCACCACCTCCTGGTCGCGGGCGGCATCGGTGTCACGCCGCTGCTCAGCATGGCCTACGAGCTGCACCGGCGTGGCGCGGACTTCACGCTGCACTACTTCGCCCGCTCCCGGGAGGAGGCGGCGTTCGCGGACCTGCTCGAGCACCGGGCGGACTTCCGCGACCGCGTCCACCTGCACTTCGGCGTGCCCCGGGCCGACCAGCCCGCGGTGCTCCGCGCCCACGCGGGCGGCCTCACCGCGGCGAGCCGCGTGTACACCTGCGGCCCGGACGGCTTCATGGACCAGGTCGCCGGCACGCTCGGACCGACGGTCGGGGCGGACCGCGTGCACGTCGAGCACTTCGTCGCCGCCGAGATCGACACCTCCGCCGACCAGGCGTTCGTCGTCGAGCTGGACACCGGCGAGGAGTTCGAGGTGCCCGCCGACCGCTCCATCCTCTCCGTCCTCGACGAGAACGGGATCGAGGTCTTCAAGTCCTGTGAGGAGGGCGTCTGCGGGTCCTGCGTGTCCGGCGTGCTGGAGGGCGTGCCGGACCACCGGGACAGCTGCCTGTCCGCGGCCAACCGGGCCGCGGGCGACCAGATGGCGCTGTGCGTCTCCCGCGCCCGCACCGCCCGGCTCACGATCGAGCTCTACTGACGCGAACCCCTGCACTCCCCTCGGTCGCTGCTCGTCATCGACGTCCACCACCGGTCCGCCGGGCGACGACGCCCCGGACCCGTCCGATCGGAGAACCATGTCCTCCTCCACCGACGCGCCCGGCTCCGGGACGCTGACCGCCGCCGTCCGCACGGGGCGGATGAACCGCCGGGCCTGGGTCGTCACGGCACTGCTGGTCCTGTTCCAGGTCATCGCGTTCGCCGACAAGGCGGTGTTGGGCCTCGTCGCCGGTGAGGCCATGCCCGAGCTCGGCATCTCCGCCGTCGAGTTCGGGTTCATCGGCAGCGCCTTCTTCTTCCTCTACTCCGTGGTGTCGTTCGGCGTGGGGATCCTGTCCCGGCGGGTGCAGGCCACCTGGATCCTGCTCGCGATGGGCGTGTTCTGGGCCGTCATGCAGTTCCCGATGCTGCTCGGCGGGGGCGCAGCGATCCTGCTGGTCACCCGGGTCCTGCTCGGCGGCGCCGAGGGTCCGGCGACCGCGATGTCGCTGACCTCCGTGCACGGCTGGTTCGCCCCCGAGGACCGCGCCCTGCCCAGCAATCTCGTCGCCGCGGGGTCGGCGCTCGGGCCGGTGGTCGCCGCCCCGGCCCTGGCCTGGGTCATCGTCGAGTTCGGCTGGCGCTGGGCGTTCGGCGTGCTCGGCCTCGTCGGGCTCGTGTGGTCGGTGGTCTGGCTGCTGGTCGGGTCCGACGGGCCCTTCGCGGGCCGCCGGGCGGGCGCCGACCGGAAGGCCGCCGCTCCCGCGGAGGCGGCGGGGGTCGACTCTCTGCGGGTCGTGCCCGTCCGTGCGCTGCTGCTCAGCGGCACCTTCGCCGCCGCCGTGGTCGGCGGGTTCGGCAACTTCTGGACCCAGGGCTTCCTCACCACCTGGTCCCCGCAGTACCTCACCGGCGTGATCGGCCTGTCCCTCGGCGAGGTCGGGGTGGTGTCCACCCTGCCGTGGCTGTTCGGCGCGGGCCTGCTGCTGGGACTGGGTGTGCTCGGCAGGCGGCTGATGCGCCGCGGGGCGAGCGTGCGCGCCGCCATCGCGGTGCCGTTCGGCCTCGCCGCCGTCGTCGCCGGCGTCTCGTTCCTGCTCCTGCCCGTGACCGGCGGTGCCCTCGCGGTGGTCCTGCTCACCGTCGCGGCAGGCTGCAGCATCATCTACCCGATGGTCCCGAGCGCGCTGGCCTACGCCGTCGCGCCGCAGCAGCGCGGCCTGGTCATGGCGGTGCTCGGCGGGGTCGCGTCGATCGGCGCGATCTGCTCGCCGTTCGTCATCGGCGTCCTGATGGAGTCCGCGGGCTACCGCGCCCCGGCCGCGGGACAGCAGCGCACCCCGGAGATGGTCGAGGCCATGGCCTCCGGGCTGAACCACGGGTTCCTGCTGACGGGCGCGGTGCTCCTGATCGCCGGGCTGGCGGCCGCGCTCTTCCTGCGGCCCGACCGCACCGGCCGGCGCCTGCAGGAGCAGCACGCCGCGACGGCCTAGCCGAGGCCGTCGAGGAAGGCGTCGATCATGCCGCGCTGCAGGTCGGGTGTGGCGGCGCCGTCGTCGAGCAGGGCCAGCGCCTGGACGCCGTTGAGCATCGCCAGGAGCTGTTCGGCCAGGACGGCGTCGGACACCCCGGTGGTGACCGACCCGTCCGCCCGGCCCGCCCGCAGGAAGCCGCGGATCTGCTCGCGCCACACCGCCATGGCCTCGACGTAGACCGCCGCCAGCTCGGCGTCGGCGAGGGCCCGCTGCCAGAAGGGCAGCACCACGCGCGCCTCGAGCCGGGTCACGTCCTCGACCGGCATCACCTCGAGGCAGAAGACCCGCAGGCCCGCCAGCCCGGTCGTCCCCGCCAGCCGCGCCCGGATCCGCGCGTTCGTCGCCTCGAAGACGTGCGTGAACGCCGTCCGGACGATCGCGTTCTTGTCCGGGAAGTAGTACTTGAGGGCACCGTTGGCCATGCCGATCGACGAGGAGATCTCGCGCATGGTCGCCGCGTCGATGCCGCGCTCCGCGATCAACCGCCAGGTCGCCTCGGCGATCAGGGCCCGGCGCTCGTCGTGGTCAACCTGCTTGGGCACCGTGCTCCCCTCACCGCTCCCCTCGCCGCCGCACCCGTCCACGGTAACCGGGCGCGCCTGCTCCGCACGCCTGGCTCCGCTGGTCGAGGTGCCGCCGGGGCCACCGCCCGACCGGCGTCTTGAACGATGCCGAAAGGAATTCCCACTTCCCCTCACGGCCGGTCTACCGCACCCTATTGTCTACACCCGGAGAAAAACGGAGACCCCCCATGCCGCCGATCGCCACCGACGCCGGTCCCGCGCACCCGCTCAGCCCGCTGACCGGCGACGAGATCAGCATCGCCCGCCAGGTCCTCACCGACGCCGGCCTCCTCCCGGAGACCTCGCGCGTGGTCTACCTCGGCCTCGAGGAGCCACCGAAGGAGGTGCTGTACGGGCCGGACCCCACCTCCGCCGAGCGCGTCGTCCGTGCCCTCCTGCACGACACCGTGACGCCCGGGGGCCGCGACGTCCTCGTCTCGGTCAGCGCGAAGGCGGTGCTCACCGAGCGGCGCCTCCACCCCGCGGCCGACGGCCAACTGCCGGTGCTCGACGAGGAGTTCGAGCTGGTCGAGCAGGTCCTGGCCACCGACGAGCGCTGGCTCGCGGCGCTGGCCGCGCGCGACCTGGACGTGGCCACGGTCCGCGTCGCCCCGCTCTCGGCCGGGGTGTTCGAGTACCCCGAGGAGACCGGCCGCCGGATCCTGCGCGGGCTCGCCTTCGTGCAGGAGCACCCGACGGACCACGCCTGGGCCCACCCGGTCGACGGGCTCGTCGGCTACGTCGACGTGGTCGCCCGGACGGTGACCCGGGTGATCGACCTCGGTGCCGTGCCGATCCCGACCGAGTCGGGCAACTTCGACGACGTCGCCGTGACCGGTCCCCTGCGCACCTCGCAGAAGCCGATCGAGATCACCCAGCCCGACGGCCCCAGCTTCACCCTCGGCGGCAGCCTGCTCGAGTGGGAGAACTGGAAGGTCCGCATCGGCTTCGACGCCCGCGAGGGCCTGGTGCTGCACCAGATCTCCTTCCGCGACGGCGACCGCGACCGGCCGATCGTCCACCGCGCGTCGATCTCGGAGATGGTCGTCCCCTACGCCGATCCCTCGCCGGTCCGGTCCTGGCAGAACTACTTCGACACCGGCGAGTACATGATCGGCCGGTACGCCAACGCGCTGGAGCTCGGCTGCGACTGCGTCGGCGACATCACCTACCTCGACGCCGTGATCGCGGACGAGTTCGGCCACCCCCGGGTGCTGCCCAACGCGATCTGCCTCCACGAGGAGGACTACGGGATCCTCTGGAAGCACACCGACCTGTGGGCCGGCTCCGCGGAGACCCGCCGTCAGCGCCGCATGGTGATCTCCTTCTTCACCACCATCGGCAACTACGACTACGGCTTCTACTGGTACCTCTACCTCGACGGCACCGTCGAGTGCGAGGCCAAGGCCACCGGCGTCGTCTTCACCTCGGCCTACCCCGGCCCCGGGTACGACGAGGTCAACCCCTACGCCTCCCAGCTCGCCCCCGGCCTCGGCGCCCCCTACCACCAGCACCTCTTCAGCGCCCGGCTCGACATGGCCGTCGACGGGCCGGCCAACCTCGTCGAGGAGGTCGAGGTGCGGCGCGTCCCGACGGGCCCGGACAACCCGCGCGGCAACGCCTTCACCCACAGCCGCACCCCGCTGCGCCGCGAGTCCGAGGCCCAGCGCCTCGCCGACACCCGCAGGGGCCGGGTCTGGCACGTCATCAACCCGGACTCGCGCAACCGGCTCGGCGACCCCGTGGCCTACGCCCTCGTCCCGGAGGGCAATCCGGAGCTGCTCGCCGACGACGACTCCTCCATCCACCGCCGCGCCACGTTCGCCACCAGGCACCTCTGGGTCACCCGCTTCGACCCGGCCGAGCGCTACGCCGCGGGCGACTTCGTCAACCAGCACACCGGCGGCGCCGGCCTGCCGGCCTACGTCGCGCACGACCGCGACATCGACGGCCAGGACCTCGTCGTCTGGCACACCTTCGGGCTGACCCACTTCCCGCGCCCCGAGGACTGGCCGATCATGCCCGTCGACCACACGGGCTTCACCCTCAAGCCGGTCGGCTTCTTCGACCGCAACCCCCCCCTCGACGTCCCCCGCACCCGCAGCGCGCACTGCTCGGTCCGGGCCGCCGCGAACGGGGCCGGCGAGACCCTTCCGGGAGCCGACCATGAGTGAGCAGACCGCCCCCGCCCCCACGGCCGACCGCGGCCACACACTGCGCGGCTCCATCGGCGTCGCCGGCATCGTCTTCCTCGTGGTGGCCGCGGCCGCCCCGCTGACCGCGATCGGCGGCGCGCTGCCGGTCATGCTGGCGATCGGCAACGGCCCCGGCGTGCCGATGGCGTTCCTCGTCGTCGCCGTGGTCCTGCTGGTCTTCAGCGTCGGCTACGCCGCGATGAGCCATCACGTCGTCGACGCGGGCGCCTTCTACGCCTACGTCACCCGCGGGCTCGGCGCCCGGCTCGGGCTCGGCGCGGCCGGGCTCGCGCTGCTGACCTACACCGCCATCCAGGCCGCGGTCTACGGCCTGGCCACCACCACGCTGCAGGGGCTGATCACGCAGTACGGCGGACCGGAGATCCCCTGGTGGGTCCTGGCCGCCGTGCTGATCGCCGTCGTCGGCCTGCTCGGCTACCGCAGCATCGACGTGGGCGCCAAGGTGCTCGGCGTCCTGCTCGTCCTCGAGATCGCGATCGTCGCCGTCCTCGCCGTCACGATCCTCGTGAAGGGCGGGCCGGAGGGCTACTCGCTCACCTCGTTCTCGCCCGCCACCTTCTTGCACGGCGGGGCCGGCATCGCGGTCATGTTCGCGGTCGCCTCCTTCGTGGGCTTCGAGGCCACCGCGATCTACGGCGAGGAGGCCCGCGAGCCGAAGCGCACGATCCCGAGGGCCACCTACATCGCGGTCATCCTGATCGGGGTGTTCTACGCGATCGCCAGCTGGACGATCGTCGTCGCCTACGGCCCGAGCCAGGTCGAGGCCGCGGCCCAGGCCGACACCGCGGGCCTCGTCTTCGCCGCGGCGGCGCAGTACATCGGACCGGCCTACGCCGACGTGATGGCCGTCCTGCTGCTGACCAGCCTGTTCGCCGCGCTGCTCGCCTTCCACAACGCCATCTCCCGCTACCTCTACGCCCTCGGCCGGCAGGGCGTCGGGCCGGAGGCGCTGGCCCGCACCCACCCGCGGCACGGCTCGCCGTACGTCGGCTCGCTCACCCAGAGCACCTCGGCGGTCCTGCTGCTCGGCGTCTTCGCCCTCGCGGGTGCGGACCCGGTGCTGACCCTGTTCACCTGGATGTCCGGGGTGGCGACGGTGAGCGTCCTGGTCCTGATGGTGCTCACGGCCGTGGCGATCCTGGTCTTCTTCGCCCGGCACCGGGTGGATGAGCGCGTGTGGAACACGCGGATCGCCCCGGCCCTCGGGCTCGTCGGGCTCGTGTTCGTCACCGTCCTGGTGCTGCTGAACTTCACCACGCTCATCAGCGGCTCGGCCGTGCTCGCCGGCGTCCTGCTCGCCGTCGTCGCGGCGGCGTTCCTCGGCGGCCTCGCCGTCGCCGTCGTGACGCACCCCGCGCAGAGCGGTGGGGTGCCCGGGCACCAGCTCGGCCTCACCCCGCAGCAGGCGCTGTCCGACGACTGACCGCCTACCCCGGGTGCTCGACGAGCAGCGCCTCGAGCTCGTCGAGCATCGCCGGGGTGAGCCCGTGGTCCAGCAGGAACGCGCGGCTGCCGCCGTGGCGGTCGTCCACGGCGGCGAGGAAGCGCAAGCGGGTCGTCACCGCCGCGGCCACGCCGATCCGGGCCGTCTCGGCGTCGGACAGGTCGAGGACGACGGTGTCACCGTCCGCGACCTCCCCGGCCATCTGCGCCGCGAGCACGCACGGCACCTCGGACTCGCGGGACAGGATCGCCGGGTGCGACTCCCGGCTGCCGGCGGTGCACGGCGACCGGCGCGCTCGCTTCGCGGAGGACCTCCCGGGCGTGGGCCAGCACCGGCGCGTCGACCATGCGGCCGTCGAACGTGAAGACCCCGGTCTCGGCCTCGGCCGCGGCGAGCACCCCCTGGGCCCAGCGCATCTCGTCGTCGGACGGCCGGAACGCCTGCCGGACGACCGCGACCTGCCGCGGGTGGATGCAGGCCTTGGCCGCGTACCCGGAGGCGACCGCGGCCGCACTGTCCGCGGCGAGGGTGTCCAGGTCGGCGATGTCGACGAGCACGGTGTCGATCGGGGTCACCCCGGCCGCGCGGGCGGCGTAGAGCACCCGGGTCCGGGCCTCTTCGACGGCGGGCCGGTAGCTGCCGTCCGCGGCCCGTCCGCGTCGGCCGCCGAGGTCCGCGACGAGGTCCTCGCTCCCCCACATCACGCCGACGCAGTTCGCCGCCGAGGCGATCTCGGGAGCGTTCAGGATCCCGCGGGCGGTCTCGCACAGCGCGACGACCGGGTGCGGGACCGCCTCGACCGCCGCCGCGGAGGCGGCCATCGGGAGCATCACGACGACGTCCCGGAACGGGGCGAGCGCCGCGAGGTCGTCGGTGTGCCACGGGGTCCCGGGGGCGTTGACGCGGACCAGCACGGATTCGCGGTCGAGGCGGGCCAGCGCCTCGACGACATGCGCCCGGGCGAGGTCCTTGTGCTCCGTTCCGACGGCGTCCTCGAGGTCGAGGATCACCGAGTCGGCCGCGGCGAGCGCCTTGGCGAACCGCTCCGGCCGGTCACCGGGGCAGAACAGCAGTGCCGGGCCGCACACGTCTGCGGGCATCAGTCGAGGCTGCCGCGCTTGACGAGCTGGGCGGCGATCACGTTGCGCTGGATCTCGTTGGTGCCCTCACCCACGATCATCAGCGGGGCGTCCCGGAAGTAGCGCTCCACGTCGAACTCGGTGGAGTAGCCGTACCCGCCGTGGATCCGCACCGCGTTCAACGCCACCTCCATGGCGATCTCGGAGGTGAACAGCTTCGCCATCCCCGCCTCCATGTCACAGCGCTCCCCGGCGTCGAACTTCTCCGCCGCGAACACGATCAGCTGCCGCGCCGCGGTCAGCTTCGTAGCCATCTCGGCCAAATAGTTCCCGATCGACTGGTGCTGCCAGATCGGCCTGCCGGACGACTCCCGCTCCTGGGCATAACGCAGCGCATCCTCGAACGCCGCCCGCCCCACCCCCAACGCCCGCGAGGCCACCTGGATCCGCCCGGTCTCCAGCCCCTTCATCATCTGCGCGAACCCCTTGCCCGGCACCCCGCCCAGCACCGCCGACGCCGGCACCCGCATGTCGTCGAAGACCAGCTCACAGGCCTCGACACCCTTGTACCCCAGCTTGGGCAGATCCTTCGACACCGTCAGCCCCGCCCCGTGCTCGACCAACAGCACCGAGATCCCCCGGTGCTGGGGCTCGGCCTTCGGGTCGGTCTTGCACAACAGCGCGATCAGCCCCGACCGGCGCGCGTTGGAGATCCACGTCTTCGACCCGTTGACCACATAGGAGTCGCCCTCCAGGCGGGCGTTGGTCGACATGGCCTGCAGGTCCGACCCGCCGCCCGGCTCGGTCAGCGCCATCGTCGCCCGCAGCTCCCCGGACGCCATCCGCGGCAGGTAACGGTCCTTCTGCTCCTGCGTCCCGAACGCCAGCAGCAGCTTGGCCACGACCGTGTGCCCACCCATCGCCCCCGCCAGCGACATCCAGCCCCGCGCCAACTCGGCGGTGACCAGCGCATAGCAGGGCATCGACACCGGCGCCTCACCCCACGGCTCCGGGATCGCCAGCCCGTAGATCCCGAGCTCCTTCATCTGCTCGATGAGCTTCTCGGGGTACTCGTTCGCGTGCTCCAGCTGTTGGACCACGGGCTTGACCTCGCGGTCGACGAACTCGCGCACGGTGTCGACGACGTACCGTTCCTCGCTGCTCAGCGTGCTCATGGTGGGTCCTCTCGAGGGTTAGGGAAGGTCCGACGACCGCTTCAGACGATCGCGCGGTCGCGCAGGTCGGCGAGGTCGGCGTCGGAACGGCCGAGCTCGCGCAGGATGGCGTCGGTGTGCTCGCCGAGTGCCGGGACGGCGCCCATCACCGGCTCGACGCCGGCGAGGTCGGCCGGGGGCCGCAGGGCGGCGACGGTGCCGCCGGGCACAGCGACCTCGTGCCAGCGCTCGCGCCCGGCGAGCACGGGATGGTCGAGGAACTCCTCGATCCGGTTGATGCTGGCGTTGGCCACGCCGGCCGCGTCGAGCAGCTTCCCGGCGGCCGCGGTCGTGAGGCCCGCCAGCCTGCCGCCGATCAGCTCGTTGAGCTCCTCGCGGTGGGCCACCCGCACCGAGTTCGACGCGAAGCGGGGGTCGGTCGCGACGACGGGATCGCCCAGCACGGCCGTACACAGCGCGCGCCACTCGCGATCGTTCTGGACGGCCAGCAGCAGCCTGCCGTCCGCGGTGTCGTACGGGCCGTAGGGGGCGATGGTCGCGTGCTGGGCGCCGACCCGGGCGGGCTGCCGTCCGCCGTAGCAGGTGTAGTACGCGGGCGCGCCCATCCACTCGGCGAGCGCCTCGAACAGCGACACCTCCACCGCGGACACCTCGCCGGTCGTGGCGCGGCGCAGCAGGGCGGTGAGGATGCCGGAGTAGGCGTACATGCCGGCGGCGATGTCGGCTACCGAGATGCCGACCTTCGCCATCTCGTCCCGGGTGCCGGTGATCGACAGCAGGCCGGTCTCGCACTGCACGAGCAGGTCGTAGGCCTTGCGGTCCGCCCAGGGACCGCTCGTGCCCCAGCCGGACACCGTGCACGGGACGACCCGGGGGTGGCTCCGCGCGAGCGACGCCGCGTCCACGCCCAGCCGGCCCGCGGCGCCGGGTCCGAGGTTCTGCACCAGGACGTCCGCGCGGTCGAGCAGCTCGCCCAGCACCGCGCGCCCGTCCGCGGACTTGAGGTCGAGGGTGATCGACTCCTTGCCGCGGTTGAGCCAGACGAAGTAGCTCGAGTTCCCGTGCACGGCCTCGTCGTAGCCGCGGGCGAAGTCGCCGGACCCCGGACGCTCGATCTTGATCACGCGGGCGCCGAGGTCGGCGAGCTGGCGGGTGGCGAACGGGGCCGCCACGGCCTGCTCCAGGCTCACCACGGTCAACCCTTGAAGCAGCGGCGCGGACGGCGACGGGGAGGGCAGGTTGTCAGCCACGGTCGTCCCGGCCGTCCGAGTGCAGACGGGCGGCGAGTTGGACCGAAGCTGTGAGCGATGGTGCGGCACCTCGGGCTGCGACAGCCACCGTGAGCTCGTCGTCGGCCGCCGTGCCGGCGCTGACCATCACCGCCGGTACGAAGGCCGGGCGAGTCAGACGGTACGAGAAGCGGGTGACGGTGCGGTCAGGTGCATACATTCGTGGTAGCTCCAGGGCGAGCAGGGCGAGCAGCGGCCCGTGCACGACGAGGTCCGGGTAGCCCTCGACGCCGGTGACGTACGGCCGGTCGTAGTGGATGCGGTGGCCGTTGTAGGTGAGCCCGCTGAACCGGGCCAGCAGGACCGGATCGGTGGCCAGGCTGCGCCGCCATTCCCCCGCGGGCTCCGGCTCGCCGCCCGCCGGCCGGGTCATCGTCCGCGGCGGCGTGCCCGCCGGCTCGGACCGGTAGACGACGTCCTGCTCCTCGACGGCGACCGGCCTGCCGTCGACGGCAAGCTCGTGGCGGACGGTCACGAACGCCATCTCCCCGGTCCGGCCGGTCTTGACGGTCACGTCCGCGACCGCCGACCGGGTGGAGAGCTCACCGCCGTGCGGGATCGGCGCCCACTGCTCGAAGCGGCCACCCGCGATCATTCGGCGGCGGCCCGGGATCGGCGGCAGGAACGGCCCCGCGGCCGGGTGCCCGTCCTCGCCGATCTCCGCCTGCGCGGGGTGGCCGAGCAGGTGGAACCAGTGCCAGAGCGGGGGCAGCTCGTCCACCGGGGCGGGCGCGTCGAGCAGCGCGGCGAAGGCCGCGGACTGCCAGGGGTCGACGCGGCGGACGGTGCCGACGGTCGGCGGGCGCCAGTCCCGGAGGGCCGTGGCGAGGACGTCCCCGCTGTCCGGTGTGGTCACGCTGCTCCTCCGTCGGTCGACCTCAGTGGCGCCCTGGAATCGTGACCCAGCGAAAGCGATACGTGAAATGAAACATCCTCATCAACCCGATACGCTCTGCGCATGAACGTCGAGGACCTCGAGTGGTTCGTGGCGTTGGCGGAGACCCCGCACATGACGCAGGCGGCGGAGCGGCTGAACACCACCCAGCCCACGCTGTCGCGCAGTCTGGCGCGGCTCGAGCACGAGGTCGGGGCGCCGCTGTTCGACCGCGTCAACCGGCGCCTGCGGCTCAACCCGTCCGGTGAGGTGTTGCTCCGGCACACCCGGCGCTGCCTGCTCGAACTGCGGGCGGCGACCGAGCACATCCGCGCGCTGCGCGACCCGGAGCACGGCACGGTCCGGCTCGGGTTCCTGCACTCGGTCGCGACCTGGCTGGCGCCGGAGCTGATCCGAGGGTTCCGGGCGCGGGCACCGCAGGTGCAGTTCGCGTTGACCCAGGCGGCGACCTACGAGCTGGAGGCACTGGTCGCCGACGGCATCGTGGACCTGGCGGTGACCGGGCCGCGCCCGGCGGACGAGGACCTGGCCTGGCACACGATCCACACCGAGCAGCTGTGCCTGGTCGTCCCGCGCGACCACCGGCTCGCCGATCGTGGCCGCGTCGGGATCGCGGAGGCCGCGGGCGAGCCGTTCGTCATGCTGGGCCCGGACTTCGGGCTGCGCAGGCTGACCGACGACCTGCTCGCCCGCGCGGGCGTGGAGCCCGAGACCGCGTTCGAGAGCGCCGAGATCGCGACGATGGAGAGCCTCGCCGCGGCCGGGCTCGGCGTCACCGTCGTCCCTCGACCACGGCCGCACCGCGCCGACCCGAACGCGGTCTACCTCCCGCTCACCGACGATGCCGCACACCGGGTGCTCGGGCTGGTGTGGCGCGCGGACCAGCCCGAGTCCCCGGTGGTGCGCCGCTTCCGGGCGTTCGTCGTCGCGGAGGAGTGGACGGCGTTGTGAAGTGAGCCGTCGTCGCGGCGTCTCACGCGCGCTTCTGGTTGACCGGAGTGGCGGTGTCGGCGATCAGGTTCCAGAAGGCCTGGCCGGCCTCGGTCGTCACGCCGGCCGGGCGGGTGGCGGCGGCGACGGTCCAGACCAGGGAGGCGTTCGCGAGCGGCACCATCGCCACCGGCACCCGGGTCGCGATCGCGAGTGGCCGCGGCACGATCGCGATCCCGAGACCGTGCGCGACGAGTTCCAGTAGGGAACCGATCTCGTTGCACGTCACCCGCACGGTGCGCGTGATGTCCGCGGACGCGAACGCCCGGTCGGTGACCTGCCGCGCCGCCAGGTCCACGTCGAAGTCGACGAACGCCTCGTCCGCGAGGTCGGCCAGTTCGACGGAGGTCTGTTTGCTCAGCCGGTGTCCCGCCGGACAGGCGAGCACCATCGGGTAGGTGGCCAAGGGGGTCAGGCGGATGCCCTCCGGGGGCTCCAGCGGCATCGTCACGAAGGCGAGCTCGATGGTCTCGTCCGCGAGATCGGCGAAGTGCCTCAACGGCATGCCGACGACCACGTCGACGTCGACGTCCGGGTTGCGGGCGACGAAGCGGCTGATCAGGGCCGCGAGGTCCAGCCCGGCGAACGACGGGATGCACCCGACCCGCAGCGTGCTCTTGGTGACCCCTGGGCCGCGCCGGACCTGGCTCTCGAGCGCATCGAGCGTGGCCAGGGCGCGCCGGGCGCCCGAGTAGAGCTCACGCCCGGCCTCGGTCAGCTCCGCCCGCTTGCGGGTACGGACGAACAGGCGGGTGCCGAGCGAGCGCTCGAGTGCGCGGATCGACGACGACAGGCCGGGTTGGGAGATGTGCAGCTGCTCGGCCGCGGCGGTGAACGTGCCGGCATCGGCGATCGCCAGGAAGTGCTGCAGCTGGCGGGTCTCCACGCATCACTCCAACTTATGGACACGACAGAATTCCTCTATTGGACACGTCGCATCTATGTGACGCAACCTTTCGCCGAACTCAGCGACGAGGAGTTTCAATGACCGTGTCAAGCCGCTGTGGCTGCCGGGGCTGGTGCCTCGGTGGTGAAGCGGCGGTTGTCACGGAGCAGGGCCCAGATGAGGTCGACCAGACGGCGGGCGAGCGC
>NZ_JBEZDN010000122.1:0-24026 GCF_040648315.1 Pseudonocardia sp. NPDC049154 | reverse complement strand
GACGCGCGTCGGGCGGGTGTGTCGTGTGGCCCGGGCGCCGCGCCGCGCGGGCGGGGGGGGGGTGGGGGGGGGGGGGGGGGGCGGGCGGGGGGCGGCCCCGCCGCGCGGGCGGGCGCGGGCGGGGGGCGGCGCGGCGCCGCGGCGCTGCGGGGTCGGGGCCATGTGATCACGCTCCGGGAGGTCTCGCGCCCCGGCGGGGGACGACGGCGGATGCGCACCGGCCGGTGCGCGGCCGCCGCGTCCCCGCAGCCTACCCACGGCCCGGGGTGGACCGGGGCGATCCGGCGTGGAAACGTCCGACACCGTGACCGACCCCGTGCTCCCGACCGCCGCCGCCGACCTGCTCGGTGCGCGGACCCTCCTCTTCGTGCCGGGCGACCGCCCGGAGCGCTTCGCCAAGGCCGCCGCGGCCGGTGCCGACCTCGTCGTGCTGGACCTCGAGGACGCCGTCGCGCCCGCGGCGAAGTCGGACGCCCGCGAGGCCGTCCGGGAGTGGCTCGCCGCCGGGAACCAAGGGATGGTGCGGATCAACCCGCCCGGCACGGAGTGGTACGAGGAGGACGTCGCTGCCGTCGCTGCCGTCGCGGGCGTCGCCGGCGTCGCGGTCACGTCCGTGCCGGTCATGCTGCCCAAGGCGCAGGACCCCGCCGAGGTGGCCGCGCTGGTGGCCGCGCTGGGCCCGGCGGCGCAGGTCGTGGCGCTGGTCGAGACCGCGCTCGGGGTGCACCGGGCCGTCGAGGTGTGCGGGGTCGAGGGCGTGGTGCGCGCCGGGTTCGGCAGCGTCGACCTCGCGAGCGAGCTGGGCGTCGACCCGGTCGACCGGGAGGCCCTGCGGTACGCGCGCTCGGCGCTGGTGCTGGGCAGCCGGGCCGCCGGTGCGGGCGCCCCGATCGACGGCGTGACGACGGCGGTGCGGGACGAGCAGCTCCTCCTCGAGGACTGCGCGCACGCCCTGTCGCTGGGCTTCACCGCCAAGATGTGCATCCACCCCGCGCAGGTCGTGCCGGTCGCGACCGCGTTCTCGCCGACGCCCGAGCAGGTTGAGTGGGCCCGCGCGGTGGTCGGGGCGGCGGCCTCGGGCGGGGTCGCCGTTGTCGACGGAAAGATGATCGACAAGCCGGTCGTGGAGCGGGCGCGGGCCCTGCTGCTGCGCGCCGGCGAGTCCGCCCGACCGGGGGCGCAGGACGGGTGAGGTGGGTGCCGACCCCTTGTCGTCGAAACGTCTGATGATTAGCGTGCGACAAGTGGTCGGGGACCCCCCGGCCGCCCCCGCGCGTCGCGGCGCGGGGTGGGACGAGCGCGCACCGCAGCGCGCGAGGGGAGCCACGCGATGACACCCGGACCGGCTCGGCCCACCGAGACCGGCGCGTCCGCCGGCACACCGACCGCCCGCACACCGACCGCCCGCACACCGACCGCCCGCACGCCGATCACCGGCACGCCGTCCGCGGGTGGCGCCGACCTCGCCGCCCGGCTCGACCGCATCCCGGTCGTCACCCCGGCCCACCGCCGCTGGGTGGGGCTGCTCGGCTTCCTGTTCGTGTTCGACCTGGTCGACCTCAACTCCTTCGCCTACGCCGCGCCCGCCCTGCGCACCGAGTGGGGGCTGTCGATCGGCGGCGTCGGCGCGATCACCTCGGCGGGCTTCGTCGGGATGTTCTTCGGCGCGATCGCCGGCGGCCGGCTCTCCGACCGGATCGGACGCCGCCCGGTCCTGATCGGCGCGGTGTTCTTCTACTCGCTGTTCTCGCTGCTCAGCGCGCTGGCGACCGGGCCGCTGATGCTCGGCGTGCTGCGCGTCCTCACCGGCTTCGGGCTGCAGGCCATGACCGGCGTGCTGCTGGTGTGGGTGAGCGAGATGTTCCCGCGCGCGCTGCGCGGCCGCTACCAGGCGCTGCTGCTGGCCATCGGGCTCGCCGGCGTGCCGATCGCGGCGTGGGTGGCCCGGCTCGTCGTGCCGATGGGGCCCGACGCCTGGCGGTGGATCTTCGTGGTCGGCGCGCTCGGCGCGATCGGCGGCGTGGTCGCGCTGCGCACCCTGCCCGAGTCGATCCGCTGGTGCGCCGCCCACGGCCGCACCGGCGACCCGCGGCAGGAGGAGCTCGTCGCGCGGCTGGAGGCGCAGGCCGAGGAGAAGACGGGCCGGCCGCTCCCTGCGCCCGTCGCCGACCGACCGGTCGTGCCCGGGAAGCTGACCGAGCTGCTGCGCGGCGCCACGCTGCGCAAGACCGTGGTCGCCGCCGCGGCCTGCGTCTTCCTGATCCTGTCCTTCTACGGCTTCAGCTCCTGGGTGCCGACGCTGCTGGTCGAGCGCGGCTACTCGACGGCCGAGAGCCTCACGTACTCGTCGATCCTCGCCATCGCCGCCGTGCCGGGCGCCCTGCTCGCGATGCCGGTCATCGACCGGTTCGAGCGGAAGACCGTGATCCTGGTGCTCGAGCTCGCCGTCGCGGTGCTCCTGCTGCTCTTCGGCCTGATCGACCACCCCGCCGCGATCATCGTCTGCGGCTTCGGCGCGGCCATGCTGATGCAGACCGGTGTCGCCACGCTGTACACCTACATCGCCGAGGTCTTCCCGCTGCACCTGCGCGGGCTCGGCTCCGGCCTCGCCAACGGTTCCGGCCGGCTCGCCGGGGTACTCGGTGGCTTCCTGGTCGCCGCGCTGTACACCGGGACCGGGGTGGCCGGCGTGTTCACCTACCTGGCGCTCGCCGCGCTCGGCATGGGCCTGGTCATGGCCCTCTTCGGCGAGCGCACGACCAACCGCCGGCTCGAGGACATCGAGCGCAGCTGAAGGAGGAACCCACGTGACCGTGAAGCCGGGCTGGCAGGGACGGTTCTACGAGGACTTCGAGGTCGGGGACGTGTACCAGCACCCGCTGGGGCGCACGATCACCGAGACCGACAACACCTGGTTCACGCTCCTGACGATGAACACCAACCAGGCGCACTTCAACGCACAGGTCGGACAGTCCTCGGAGTTCGGCCGGATGCTCGTCGCCTCGCCGCTGACGATCTCGATCGCCATGGGCCAGTCCGTCACCGACACGACGCAGAACGCCTTCGCCAACCTCGGGGTCGACGAGCTGAAGCTCACCGCCCCGGTGTTCGCCGGCGACACCATCTGGTCGGAGTCGATCGTGCTGGACAAGCGGGAGTCGGGCAGCCGGCCGCACGCCGGGATCGTCACGATCAAGACCCGGACGCTCAACCAGGACGCCGTGGAGGTGCTGTCCTTCAAGCGCACCTTCTACGTGCACAAGCGCGACACCGACGGGGCGAAGTCGCTCTTCCCGCAGGCGGCGACACCGATGAGCCTGGAGGACGCGTGAGACCGCTCGAGGACGTCCGGATCGTCTCGCTCGAGCAGTACGGGGCGGGCCCCTTCGGCTCCATGCACCTCGCGGAGCTGGGCGCGGAGATCATCAAGGTGGAGGACCCGTCGGTGGGCGGGGACGTCGGGCGTTCCGTGCCGCCGTACGCGGAGGCGGGCGACTCGCTGTTCTTCCAGTCCTTCAACCGGGACAAGTCCTCGATCACCCTCGACATCCGCACGTCCGAGGGCCGCGCGGTGTTCGAGGACCTGGTCCGCAGCGCGGACGCCGTGTACTCCAACCTGCGCGGCGACGTCCCGGAGAAGCTCCGGATCCGCTACTCCGACCTCGAGGAGGTCAACCCGCGGATCGTCTGCTGCTCGCTGACGGGCTTCGGCATGACGGGCCCGCGCTCGAAGGAGCCCGGGTACGACTACGTGCTGCAGGCCCTCGGCGGCTGGATGTCGCTGACCGGCGAGCCGGGCGGGGCGCCGCAGAAGACCGGGCTCTCGCTCGTCGACTACTGCGGCGGGTACGTCGCCGCGATCTCGCTGCTGGCGGCGATCCACGCGGCGCGGCGGGACGGCGTCGGCACGGACTGCGACCTGTCGCTCTACGACACCGCCGTCAGCCTGCTGACCTACCCGGGCACCTGGCACATGACCGCGGGCTACGAGCCGGCCCGCACGCACCACTCCGCGCACCCGTCGCTGATCCCGTTCCAGGCCTTCGAGGCCGCCGACGGCTGGCTGGTCGTCGGCTGCGCCAAGGAGAAGTTCTGGCAGCGGCTGACCGTGGTGATGGGCCGCCCGGAGCTGGCCGAGGACCCGCGTTTCGCCACCTTCGCCGACCGCAACCGGAACCGGGAGGTGATCATCCCGCTGCTGGAGGAGATCTTCCGGACGCGCACGGTCGCCGACTGGCTCGCGCCGATGTACGCGGCCTCGATCCCGTGCGCGCCGATCAACGACGTGGCCGACGCGCTGGTGGACCCGCACACGCTGGAGCGCAACCTGATCGCCGAGACGGAGAGCGAGGCGTTCGGGCAGGTGCGGAGCCTGCGCAGTGCCGTGCGGGTCGGGCCGCCGGGGGCGGACCGGGCGCCGACGCGGCCTGCGCCGGCGATGGGGGCGGACACCGAACGCGTCCTCGAGGACCTGGGTTACGACGACGACCGGATCGCCGCCCTGCGCGCGTCCGGGGCCTTCGGAAAGGGCTGAGATGGACTTCCGGCTGAACGACGAGCAACGCCTGTTCCGGGACACGTTGCGGGACTTCGTCGACAAGGAGATCGTGCCGGTCGCGCGGGACTGGGAGCAGTCCGGGCGCTACCCGACGGAGATCGTCGAGGGGATGAAGCAGCTCGGGCTGTTCGGCCTCGCCGTCCCCGAGGAGTACGGCGGGCTCGCGGCCGACACCGTGTCGTTCGCGCTGACCTTCGAGGAGATCTCCCGCGGCTGGATGGGCATCGCCGGCATCCTCGGCAGCCACTCGGTCTCGTGCTTCATGCTCGCCCGGCACGGCACCGAGGAGCAGAAGGCGAGGTACCTCCCCGACCTGGCGACGGGCAAGCGCCGCACCGGGATCGCGCTCACCGAGCCCGGCGCCGGCACCGACCTGCAGGGGATCCGGACCACGGCCCGTCGCGAGGGCTCCGGTGACGACGCCGAGTACGTGGTCAACGGGACCAAGATGTGGATCACCAACGCCCGGTACGCGGACCCGCTGCCGGTGCTGGTGAAGACCGACCCGACCGCCACCCCGGCGCACAAGGGGATGAGCATCCTGCTGGTCGAGGCGGGCACTCCCGGCTTCGAGGTCACACAGGACATCGGCAAGCTCGGCTACAAGGGCACCGAGTCCTGCGAGGTCGTGCTGACGGACGTCCGGGTGCCGGCGTCGCAGCTGCTCGGCGGGATCGAGGGCCGCGGCCTGCAGCAGGCGCTGTCCTCGCTGGAGACCGGCCGGATCAACGTCGCGGCGCGCAGCGTCGGCATCGCGCAGCGCGCCTACGACGAGGCGCTCAACTACGCCCGCGAGCGCACCGCGTTCGGGCAGGCCATCGGCGAGTTCCAGGCCGTGCAGATGCGGCTCGCGGAGATCGCGGTGCGGCTGCAGGCGGCGCGGCTGATGACGTACTGGGCCGCCTCCCGGATGGACGACGGCGTGCGGATGGACACCGAGTCCGGCATGGCCAAGATCTTCGCCTCCGAGCAGGCGCTGGCCTGCGCCACCGACGCGATGCGCATCCACGGCGGCTACGGCTACTCCACCGAGTTCGAGGTCGAGCGGCTGTACCGGGACGCCCCGCTGATGTCGATCGGGGAGGGGACGAACGACGTGCTGCGCGGCGTCGTCGCCAAGGCCCTGCTCGCGGGGAAGGCGACCATCCGGTGACGGAGCCCCGCGTCGCGAAAGGTCCGGCATGAGCTCGCCGGAGGAGCTGGGCGCCCTGGCGGCCCGGCTCGGCTACGCCCTCGACCCGGCCCAGGTGAAGGACATGGCCGAGGCGGTGGCCGCCGCCGAACCCGCGGCCGCCGCCCTCCGCGACCTGCCGGTGCGCCCGGAGACGGCCGACCCGTTCCGCGGGGAGACCTGGCTGCGGGGACCCGTGAGTGCCGACTGCCCCTCTAGCGGCACCTCGCGCTCACGACCCCCGGTGACCAGCGGAAACGACGGGCTCGGGGTGCTCGACCTCGACGGCGCCGACGGGCTGCGCGCCACCGCGGGGCGGCTCCGGGGGACGGCACCGGCGGGGGAGCGGGTCGCCGCCGCCCTCGCCGGCCTGGAACGCGTGCACGCCGAGCTGAACTGCACCATCCGGTTCCTGCACGAGCGCGCCGCGGCACGGGCCGCCGCATCGGACGGCCGCGGGGAGCCGCGGCTGCTCGAGGGTGTGCCGTTCGCGGTCAAGGACGTGATCGACGTCGAGGGCGTCCCGACCACGGCGGCGTCCCGCACCCGGGCCGACGCGCCCCCCGCCACGGTCTCGGCGACCGTCGTCGCGCGGCTGGAGGCGCACGGGGCGATCCCGATCTCGAAGGACGCCACGACGGAGTTCGCGGTCGGTGGGCCGCACCCGCCGCTGACCGGGCCCTGTCGCAACCCGTGGGACCGCGAACGCTGGGCCGGCGGCTCCTCGACGGGCACGGCCGCGGCGGTGGCGGCCGGCGCCGTCCCCTTCGGGCTGGGCACGGACGTCGGCGGCTCGGTCCGGCTGCCGGCCGCTTGGTGCGGCCTCACCGGGCTCAAGCCGACGGCGGGCGCGATCCCGCGCACCGGGGTGGTCCCGCTGTCGTGGACCACCGAGACGGTCGGCCCGCTGGCCCCCGACGCCCGCACCGTCGCGCTGCTGTTCGCCCTGCTCCGTGGGCCCGACGGCGTCGACCCGCGGATGCCGGACGTCCCGCTGCGCCCGCCGGCCGACCTGCGCGGACTGCGCATCGCACTGCCCGGCGGCTACCTCACCGAGCTGTGCGACGGCGCCGTCCGGGCCGGCGTGGCCCACCTCGCCGAGGTTCTCGTCGACGCCGGGGCCGAGATCGTCCCCGGCGAGATCCCGAGTGCCGAACGGGCCCTGCCGATCGGCTACGAGATCGTGTTCACCGAGGCCGCGGCCTTGCACCGGATCGACGCCGCGCGGTGGGGCGACTACGACCCGGTGACGGTCAAGCGGATCAGCCAGGGGATCGCCACGCCCGCGAGCGACTACCTGCGCGCGCTGCAGTTCCGGGCCGAGCTGCAGGACGAGCTCGGGCGCGTGTTCGCGGGCGCCGACCTCGTCGTCGTCCCGACGACGCCGGCGACCGCGCCGCGGTTGCCCGACGGCACCGTGACGGTCGACGGCGAGCGGTACCCGCTCTACGCCGCGCAGTCCCGCGCGACGATGCTCGGCAACCTCACCGGAGCCCCGGGGCTCGCCCTGCCCACCGGGTTCGCGCCCGACGGCTGCCCGGTCTCGGCCCTGCTCATCGCCCCGCCGCACGGGGAGGCGACCGCGCTGCGGGCGGCCCAGCTGTTCCAGGACCGCACCGACCACCACACCCGCACGGCCCCGATCTCGGCCTGAACCCTTCCCAGCGCACATACGTCTGACGTATTGTCCGCCCTCGACCAGGAGGCTCACCGATGACCCTCAGCCCTGAGAAGACCACCACGGCGCTCGCAGACCGGGTCGGCGGGTTCGCCGCCCGCGCCGAGCTGTCCGACGTGCCCGCCGAGGTCGTCGAGCGTGCCCGGCACCTCATCCTCGACTCCGTCGGGCTGGCGTTCGCGTCGACCGGCTACGGGTTCCCGGCCGTCGCGCTGGAGGCGTTGTCCGCCTTCGGCGGCGGCACCCACCCGGTGCTCGGGATGCCGGACCGGCTCTCGCCGCGGGACGCGGCCGTGCTCAACGGCGTGCTGATCCACGGCATGGACTTCGACGACACCCACATCCCGGCCGTCACGCACGTCTCCGCCGCCGCGCTGCCCGCCGCGATCTCCGCGGCCGTGAGCCGGGGCGCGACCACCGAGGACCTGCTGCTGGCCTACATCCTCGGCGTCGAGGTGTCGGCGCGGGTCGGGATCGGCGGTGCCGGCGGCTTCCACGACGTCGGTTTCCACCCGACCGCCGTGGCGGGCGCGTTCGGCGCGTCCGTGGCGGCCGGCAAGATCGCCGGGCTCGACGCCGACGGCCTGGCCGCAGCCCAGGGCGTCGTCGGGTCGATGAGCGCGGGGCTGCTGGAGTTCCTCGCCGACGGCGCCTGGACCAAGCGCCTGCACCCGGGCTGGGCGGCGATGTCCGGCCTGACCGCGGCGAGCTTCGCCAAGGCCGGCTGGAGCGGTCCGCCCGCCGTCTACGAGGGCCGGTTCGGCCTCTACAACACCCATCTCGCCGGGCGCGAGACCCACCCCGAGGCCGTGGGCGACCGGCTGGGGGAGACCTGGGAGCTGGTGCGCACGGCCGTCAAGCCGTACCCGATCTGCCACTTCATCCACGCCTTCGCCGACGCCGTGCTCACGCTGCGCCCCGAGATCGGCGCGACCGGGATCACGGAGATCCGCTGCGCGATCCACCCGGTGCCGGGCAAGGTCGTCTGCGAGCCGGCCGAGGCGAAGTGGGCCCCGCGCGACGAGTACGACGCCAAGTTCAGCCTGCCGTTCGTGGTCTCCGCGGCGCTGACCCGCGGGCGGTTCACCCTCGCCGAGCTGGAGGACGACGCGCTCGGCGACGCCACGATCCTGGACCTCGCGCAGAAGGTGCGGGTCTCCGAGGACCCGGACAGCGCCTTCCCGGCCGCGTACTCCGGCGCCGTCGAGATCGAGCTGGCCGACGGGCGGGTGCTGCGGCACCGCGAGCAGGTCAACCGTGGGCACGACGAGCGCCCGCTCACCAACGCGGAGGTCGTGGCCAAGTTCCGCGAGACGATCGGCCGGGTCGCCCCCGACGCCACCGCCGACCGCGTGCTCGACGCCGTGCTGTCCCTCGGCGACGGCACTCCCGCCGCCGACTTCGCCGAGGCCTGTCGTGGTTAGCGTCGGCGTCTTCCTGACCCACCAGCAGCCGGCCGGGCGGGACCCCGTGGCGGCGCTGCAGGAGCAGCTCTCGCTCGTGCGCGCGGCCCGCGACGGCGGGCTGGACTCGGTGTTCGCCGGCCAGCACCACCTCCCGGAGTCGTTCTCGCACATCCAGCCGCTGCCGTGGCTCGCCCGGCTCGCCGCCGAGGCGGGGGACATGCGGATCGGCACGGGCATCCACCTGCTCGCGCTGCACAACCCCGTCGACACCGCGGAGAACTTCGCGAGCCTCGACGCCGTGTGCGGCGGCCGGTCGATCTTCGGCGTCGGGCTGGGCTACCGGGAGGTCGAGTACGCGGCCTTCGGGATCCCGCCGCGCCAGAAGGTCCGGCGGTTCGAGGAGAACCTGCGGATCGTCGAGGCGATGTGGTCCGGCGAGCCGGTGTACGCGGACAACGACTGGTGCCGGCTCGACGGCGTGCGCTCCACGACGCTGCCCGCGCGCCGCCCGCCCGTCTGGATGGCCGCGAACTCCGACGCCGCGGTGGAGCGGGCGGCCCGGCTCGCCGACACCTGGATGATCAACCCGCACGCCACGACGTCGACCATCCGCCGTCAGCTCGACCTCTTCCACGCCGAGCGCGCCGCCGCAGGCCGGGAACCCGTGCGGGAGCTGCCGCTGATGCGGGAGATCTACTGCGCCCCGACGCGGGAGCGGGCGATCGAGCTGGCCCGGCCGCACCTGGCCGGGAAGTACGCGGTCTACGCCGACTGGGGCCAGGACCGTGTCATGCCCGAGAAGGAGTCGTTCCGAACGGATTACGCGGACCTCGCCGAGGACCGGTTCGTGGTGGGCTCTCCGGAGGACTGCCTCGCGGCGCTGCTGCCGTGGCGGGAGCTGGGCGTCGACCACTTCGTACTGCGCACCGACTGGGCAGGCATGCCCGTCGGCGACGCCCTGGCCTCCGTCGAGCTGCTCGCCCGCGAGGTGGCCCCCGTGCTCCGGTCCTCCCCGGCCGGTTCCCGTCCCCCGAGCCCCGAAGGGAGTCCGCGATGGACTTCGGCGTCTTCATCCCCATCGCCAACAACGGCTGGCTGATCTCCGAGAACTCGCCCCAGTACATGCCGACGTTCGACCTGAACAAGCGCATCGTGCAGGAGGCCGAGGCGCAGGGCTTCGCGTTCGCCCTGTCGATGATCAAGCTGCGCGGCTTCGGCGGCAAGGTCGAGTTCTGGGACCACGCGCTGGAGTCGTTCACGCTGATGGCGGGCCTCGCCGCCGTCACCGAGCGGATCAAGCTGTACGCCTCGACGGCCGTGCTCACCCTGCCGCCGGCGATGGTGGCCCGCATGGCGACGACGATCGACTCGATCGCGCCGGGACGCTTCGGCATCAACATCGTGTCCGGCTGGGCGAGCGGCGAGTACTCGCAGATGGGCCTGTGGCCGGGCGACGACTACTACGGCTACCGCTACGACTACTCCACCGAGTACGTCCAGGTCATGAAGGAGCTGTGGGAGAAGGGCCGCAGCGACTTCAAGGGGCAGTACTTCCAGATGGAGGACTGCGTGCTGTCGCCCAAGCCGAGCGGGCACATCGACATCGTCTGCGCGGGGCAGTCCGACCGGGGCATGCGGATGGTCGCCGAGCAGGGCGACTACAACTTCATCCTCAGCCCCGGCGTCAACGACCCGGAGGTCTACCGGGAGTCCACCCAGCGGCTGGCCAAGGCGGCCGAGCAGACCGGCCGGGACGTCGGGTCGCTGCCGCTGTTCATGGCGATCATGGCCGACACGGACGAGGAGGCCCGCGCCAAGTGGGACTCCTACCAGGCCGGGGCGGACGCCGGGGCGCTCGGGTACATGGCCGACGAGGGCGGCAAGGACACGGGCACGGACACCGGCGGCACCGCGAAGATGATCAACCTGCCGGAGGGGGCCGTGAACTTCAACATGGCCACGCTGGTGGGCAGCTACGAGACGATCGCTCGGCAGATCGACCAGGTCGCGACCATGCCCGGCGTCAAGGGCATGATGTTCACCTTCGACGACTTCGAGCAGGGCGTGCACGACTTCGGCACGAAGGTGAAGCCGCTGCTCGGCTGAGCGGAGCGAGGCTGACCCTGCCGGTCCCCGGGGGCGCGGTCGCGCCGAGCGCCCCCGGGGTCGGTGCTCAGATCCGGCGGGCGTTGTGGAACGGCATCGCCGACATGTCGGAGACCTTCACCGGCTCGCCGCTGGTGCTGGCGTGCAGGATCTTGCCGCCGCCCATGTAGATGCCCACGTGGCTCACCGGCGAGTAGAAGAACACCAGGTCGCCGGGCTGCAGCTGGTCCTTGCTCACCGCGGTGCCGAAGGTCGACTGGGCCGCGGACGTGCGCGGGATGCTGATCCCGGCCTGCGTGAACGCCCACGAGGTGAGGCCGGAGCAGTCGAAGGCGTTCGGGCCGCTGGCGCCCCACTGGTAGGGGGTGCCGAGCTTGGTGCGGGCCGCGGCCAGGGCCTTCGCCCCGGCGCCGGTGGCCTGCCCGACGACGTCGTCCACCGCGTCGTCGATCGCGCCGCCGGCCGACCGGGCGGCCCGGCGCAGCGCGCTGCGCTGCTCCTCGGCGGCCTTGGCAGCCTTGGCGGTCTCGGCCTTCTGCACCGCGGCGATGCGGGCGGCGTCTGCCTTGTCGAACACCTGCGGCAGCGCGCCCATGGCGGTGCCGAAGGCGGACTGCATCGAGCCGCCGACGGCGCCGGGGCCGTCCTGGACGGCCTGCAGGACCTGGGTCGGCCGGTCGTCGCCCTGGTCGTCGTCGCTGCCGTCGTCGAGCGTCGCGTCGGCCGCGGCCAGGCGGACGGTCGGGGAGTCGACGCCGGTGGCCTGGGCGATCTCGCCGCCCGGGGTGGGCAGGCCGGTGAGGACCGCGCTGGCGCCCAGGACGGTGACGGTCGCCGCGGCCGCGACGGCCTTGGGCGAACGGATCGCGGCCGACAGCGCGGGGAAGACGCCGGTCAGCGAGATGCCGTCGCCGCCGGGGCCGCGCCCGGCGCCCAGGCCGGAGGTGAAGAAGGAGCCGGTGAGGCCGGCGGGCGGCTCGGGGCGCTCCTCCGCGACGGCCGGCGCGGCCGGGGCGGCCGGGGCGGCCGGGGCGGCCGGGGCGGCCGGGGCGACCGGCGGGGTGAGCGCGGTCGGCGCCTCCTCGGGCCCGACCGGCCGCTCGTCCGCGGCGGGGACGCCGAGGGGGGAGACCGGGGCCCTGTCCGCCTCGTCCGCCTCGGCGGCGCGCCGGGCACGGCGGCCGCCCGAGGGCGGGGGAGCGGACGAGCCGGTGAGCCGGGCGATCAGGTCCGCGGCGGACTGACCCTGACCGTCCTCTGCACTGTGCCGGGAGCTCGGCACGAGCACCGGGCGCGGTGCCACACACGTGTCGGACATGCGTCGTTCCTCGCCGTCCGCGGGCGAGCGGGAAGCCGGGGAGCAACCGCACCGCGCCTGCCCCGTGCCGGGGGTGGGCGCCCGGGGGAATGTCGGCGGGCAGGCGGGACGGGCCGACCGGGCGTGCCGGTGGAGGTCGTTCCCACCGGCAGGACCGACCGTAACCGTCCCGTGATCGCCGCGCGGGCCGAACCGACCCCGGCGCGCCGAGCGGACGACTCCGAGGGACGAGCCGTCGTTCGCGGCCGTCGAAACCGCTCGTGGCGATCCGGACGCAGATCACGACCCGGCCTCGACCGGCGAACGGGACGCCGCTCCCGCGGACCGCACGACCGGCGGCGCCGGGCGGGATCACAGCGTGCTCGTGTAACGGCGGGCGGGGCCGCACCGCTGCCTCGGCGGTGTGCAGCTCACCGGGGGTCGTGAGTGCCGCCTGCCCCTCTAGCGGCTGTCGGCGCTCACGGGTCGGGTGAGGGCGGCCTCGTACACCTCGCGGAGCCGGGCCGCCCAGCCGTCGGCCTCGAAGCGCTCGAGGAAGCGGGCCCGGGAGGCGCGGCCGAGCCGGGCGCGGAGGGCGTCGTCGCCGGTGAGCTCCACGATCGCCTCGGCGATGGCGGCGGCGTTCAGCGGGACCTGCCGCCCGACGTCCCGCGTCACGATCTCGGGCAGCCCGCCGACCCGGCTCACGATCGCCGGCACCCCGGCGGCCATCCCGCGGACCACCACGCTGGGCATCGTGTCGGTGCGCGTGGTGTGCAGCTGCAGGTCCGCGGCCTGCAGCAGCTCGCCGGGGTCGCCGTGGTGCCGGAACACGACGCGACCCTCCAGCTCCTCCTCGCGCCCGACCCGCGCCTCCAGCCAGGGCCGCAGCGGCCCGTCGCCGGTGAGCACGACGGTGAGGGGGAGGTCCTCCGGGAGTTCGGCGACGGCGTCGAGCAGCAGGTCCTGGCCCTTGCCGCGGCGCATCGGCGCGGCGGAGACCGCGAGCAGCCCGCCGTCGCCCACGCCCAGGCCGCGCCGCACGCGCGCCCGCACCGCGGGATCGGCCGGGCCCGGGTCGGTGACGCCGTCGGGCAGCACGACCAGGCCCTTCGCCGAGCCGGCGACCCGCAGGTACCAGTCCCGCTGCAGCCGCGAGATCGCGATGGTCCGTGTGACGAAGCGCTTCCGGGCCAGCGTGCGGGCGGTGCGCCGCATCCGGTCGAGCCGGTCCGCGGGCTCCTCCTCGATGCGGTGCAGCGTGGAGACGACCGGGATCCGCAGCCGGGTGGCGGCCGCGCTGCCGGCGACGTCGGCGTTCGGGGCGTGCGTGTGCACCAGCCGGACCCGGTGCTCGCGCAGCGTCCCGACCACCCGGGCCACCGCCCGCGGGTCCCACGGTGCGAGCCCGTGCTCGACGACCACGGCACCGGACCGCCGGAGCGCGGCCGCCCGCGCGCCGTCGCCGCTGCCGGAGATGGCGACGACCACGAGCTCCAGTCCCGCCGCCCGCGCGGCGCGGGCGAGGGCCTCGAGGCCGTACTCACCCCCGTCGGGGTGCAGCGTGTCGACGAGGTGCGCCACCCTCACGTCCCGGTCCTCCGCTCGCTCGAGTCCACCCGGTCGGATCCGCGACCCTACCGGGCCGGTGACGCTGCGCGACCCGGCGAACCCGCTCCGCCCGGGCGGCGCTGCCGCGGCCCCCGCCCGCATAGGGTGTCGACGTGCGCACGGTGTACGTGATCGGGATCGGCTCGGGGGACCCCGACCACCTCACATTGCAGGCGGTGGCCGCGCTCAAGCGCGTCGACGTCGTCTTCGTCATCGACAAGGGCGAGGTGAAGGAGGACCTCACCGCGCTGCGGACGGGGATCCTCGACCGGCACGTCGAGCCCGGCAGCTACCGGGTCGTCGAGGCCGCGGACCCCGAGCGGGACCGCGGGGCCGGCGCGGGGGAGGCCGGACGGTCGGAGCGGTACACCGCCGCCGTCGTCGACTGGCAGGACCGCCGCGGGTCGCTCTACGCGTCGATGCTCGCGGAGCTGGCCGACGGCGAGACCGGCGCCTTCCTCGTGTGGGGCGACCCCTCCCTCTACGACGGGACCCTGCGGCTGCTCGAGGGCGTCGAGGGGATCGAGGTCGTCTCCTACCCCGGCATCTCCAGCGTGCAGGCGCTCGCCGCCGCCCACCGGCTGATCCTCAACCGGGTCGGGCGGCCCGTGCTGATCACCACCGGCCGGCGGATCGCGGCCGGGCTGCCCGCCGACGTCGACGACGTCGTCGTGATGCTCGACGGGGGCACCGCCTTCGCGCAGCTGCCCGACGACGAGGTCGCCGACGTGGAGGTGTACTGGGGGGCGTACGTGGGCAGCCCGGACGAGCTCCTGGTGTCCGGCCCGGTCCTCGAGGTCCGTGACGAGATCGTGAGGCTCCGGGCGGAGGCACGGGAGCGCAAGGGCTGGATCATGGACACGTACCTGCTGCGGCGGCATCCCGGGGACCGCTGAGCGGGCCGGCCGCGCGAGCGGGACGGGGGTGGCGGAGTGACCGACCGAGGCACGTCGGAGCGCGGGGCGCGTGGGCGTCCGGACGAGGAGGGGCGCGCGGTCCCGGCGAACGGGACCGGGCTCGGCGGCGCCGCCGTGGGCGGCGACCCCGACGTCGTCCGCAACGGCACGGCCGGTCGTCGTGTCGACGGGCCGGTCGACCGACCCGTCGACGGGGCGGTGAACGGGACGCTCGACGGCGTGGTGGACGGTGCCGCGGACGGGTCGCCGCTCGCGCCCCCCGCGGCTCCGGTGGCCGCTCCGGTCCCGGCGACGGCGGTGACGCCGGTGACCCCGCCGCCCGACCGCGGCGCGGTGATCGGCGGCGGGCTGACCTGGCTGGCGACCTGGAGCTGGCGGATCCTGCTGATCGCGTTCGGCGCCATCCTGTTCGGCCTCGTGGTCGGCGCGCTGTGGCCGATCGTGCTGCCGGTGCTGCTCGGCGTCATCCTCGCGACCGTGCTGCGGCCACCGGTGCGTTGGCTGGTCGAGCGCCGGGTGCCGCCCGCCCTGGCCGCGCTGCTGGTGCTCGTCGGGGCGCTCCTGGTGCTCGGCGGGATCATCACGCTGATCGCGCCGCAGGTGGCGGGGCAGTCGGACGAGATCGCCGCCGGCGTCACGGGCGGGCTGGGGCAGATCCAGCAGTGGGTGTCCGGGCCGCCGCTGAACCTCGGCGAGGGTCAGATCGGCGCGGTGCTCGACTCGATCACCCGCCAGCTGCAGGCCAGCGCGTCGACGATCGCGGGCACGGTGCTGACCGGCGTGTCGGCCTTCGCGAACGGGCTGCTCAACGTCGTGCTCGCCGTGGTGCTCGCCTTCTTCTTCGTCAAGGACGGCCCGCGTTTCCTGCCCTGGGTCACCCGCGTGACCGGTACCCGGGCGGGCCGGCACGTCGCCGGGGTGCTGGAGCGCGCGTGGCGGACCCTCGGCGGGTTCATCCGCACGCAGGCCCTGGTGGCGTTCGTCGACGCCTTCTTCATCGGTCTGGGCCTGGTGCTCCTCGGCGTCCCGCTGGCGCTGCCGCTGGCCGTGCTGACCTTCTTCGGCGGCTTCGTGCCGATCGTCGGCGCGCTCGTCGCGGGCGCCCTGTCGGTGCTGGTCGCGCTGGTGACCAAGGGCTTCACGACCGCCCTGATCGTGCTCGCGATCATCATCGCGGTGCAGCAGATCGAGGGGAACGTCCTGCAGCCGATCCTGCAGAGCCGCAGCCTCAACCTGCACGGCGCCGTCGTGCTGCTGGCGGTCACCGCGGGCGGGGCGATCTGGGGCATCGCCGGGGCCTTCCTGGCCGTGCCGGTCGCCGCGGTCGCGGCCGAGGTGCTGCGCTATATCGGGGAGGAGATCGACCGGCGGGCCGGGGCGCGGGCGGCGCCGCCGAGCGACGCGCCCGAGGGGCCGGACGGCGACCCGCCGGAACCGGGGAGGTCCGTCGGCGCTCCGGCCGACGAGACCGCGCGGATCCCGGCCGACGACGGCGGCCCCGGTCCCGTGCGTCGGCCCTCGCCGGAGGCATGAGGCCGGCCGGCGGCGGTCGCGGTCCCTGTGCTGGCCCCTCTTCGGACGCAGGAGGCCCGGGAGCAGCGGTCGCGGGCCCGTGCGTCGGCCCTGTTCGGAGGCCGGAGGCCGGTCGGCGGCAGGCCTTCGGCCACCCGGACGGATGACTGCGGTCCGTCCGCCGGGGCCCCGGTCGGGTGCGCGCGACGAGCGGTGTCGGGGGCTCGACCAGCGGTGTTTCCCGAGCGGTCGCGCGGGGCCATCCCAAGGGTGTCCGGCCGCACGCTCCCCGCACCGAGAGGCATTCCCATGACCTGCCCGGCACAGATCCCGCACCAGATCCGGCCCCCGGACACACCCGGCCCGGCCGCCGAGGCCACCGAGCCCACCGACTCCTCCGTCGACGCGGCCGCAGTGCTCGCCGAGGTGACCGGCGACGTCGAGCGCGCCGAGGCGGACCTCACCGGCCTGGCCGACTCCGTCGAGTACGTCCACCGCAGCTGGCCCGCCAACCCGGCCCAGCTCTCCGTCATCCGGCGTCAGCTCCTCGGCTGGCTCGCGCCGCTCGGGCTGAGCACCGAGCAGAAGGACGACGTCGTGCTCGCGGTCGACGAGGCCGTCGCCAACGCCGTCCGGCACGCCTACCCGGAGGACCGGCCCGGCGACGTCGAGCTCACCCTCTGGACCGAGGGCGAGGCGCTGTGCATCGAGATCACCGACCACGGCAGCTGGCGGCCTGCGCAGGGCGAGGGCGGCACGATCACCGGCGACGCCCGCGGCGGCCGGGGCATGCTCCTCATGCAGCACATGGTCGAGACCGTGCTCGTCCACTTCGACGGCCGCGGCAGCCGGGTCCTCCTGCGCCACCGCTTCAACCGCCCCGCCGACGCGGAGACGGGCGGGACGGGCGAGGCCGGTTTCGACGATCCCGCCGAGGTCGAGGACTCGCGGCGCCACTCGCGCTGACCCGGCCGAGGCCGAGGCGGACGAGGTCTGTTCCTCCGACTACTGACACAACCGCTGCGGCGGCTCGCACAACCGTCCTGGCGCGGCACACCGCTCGCGGCGTGGCCACACACACCCGTGGGGTTGTCGCACACCTCGTTGACCGGGGTGTGTCGCGGCCGGACGGGTGCGGGAGATCGGCCCGGCGCTGCAACCGCCCGAGTTCGCTTCCCGACCGGTGCGAGTAAACCGTCCCGGCGGCTCGGCCCATCTCCCGGCGGTTGTCGTACACCCCGGTGCCGCCGCCCCGCCGGATGTGCCGTTGCCCGGCCGGGTGTGCCGACGAGCGTCAGCTCGGCTCGGTGGGGGCGAAGAGTGCTTCCACCGCCCGCGTGACGTGTCCGACCACCGTCCCGGGATCGGCGTCCGCGACGGCCTCGCTGCGGATCACCTTGCGCAGCAGCGCGATGCCCAGCAGCCAGGCGAGGGCGAGCTCGGCGCGGAGGTCGGCGTCGGCGCGGTCGTCCGTGGCGACGAGCCGCGCGAGCGTGCCGCCGTACGCGACCCGCAGTTCCTCCCGGACCGCGGCGGCGGCGTCGGTGTTGCCCGCCGAGCGGAGGGCGGCGAGGAAAAGGGCGACGTCGTCGGCCGAGCCGTCGTCCGTGGCCAGGATCGCGGCCAGGGTGCGGGGGAGGACCTGGTCGGCCGGGCCGTCGTGCAGCAGGTCGAGGGCCTGCCCGGTCACGGCCTCGGCGAAGAGGCCCTCCTTGGACCCGAAGTGCCGGAACAGCAGGGCCTGGTTGACGCCCGCGCGTTCGGCGACCGCACGGACCGTGGTGCCCTCGTAGCCCGCGCTGGCGAACAGCTCGCGACCCGCCGCGAGCAGCGCCCGCCGGGTGGCGGCGGAGTCCCGCGGCCGCGCAGGGCGCGCCGCGCCCGCACCTCCGGACGTGCCGCTGTCGCTGGTCATGCCCTATCGGACCACGGCGCGTGTGCGGAGGCGATGTCCGGGGTAGGCGGGGACGTGGGCGTCATCGACGCCCGGCGAACGAGAGAGCGGAGGATCATGGCGCAGCGCGAGACGGACGAGCGGGGCCTCGACACGTCGCCGGACCTGGTGGAGGCCCTCCAGCTCGGCAACGAGGAGACGCTGACGGGCCCGTCGGGCGCGGACCCGCTCGACGCCGGCTACGTGCCGGCCGACCGGCCCTACGGGGTCGACGACCCGACGGTGACGCCGGCGGGGCAGCGCGAGGGCGAGACGCTCGACGAGCGCCTGGAGCGCGAGGAGTCCGACGAGGACGCGGTCCGCGACACCACCCGCACCGGGCGGCTGGCCCCGCGGGACGCGGGTGCGGACGGCGAGGCCGTCGACCGGGACCCCGCGACGGTGGCCGAGGACGTCGGTGTCGACGGGGCGGCGGCGTCGGCCGAGGAGGCCGCGGTGCACGAGCTGGACGACGGGTTCGAGCCTGTGCTCGACGAGTCCCCGGTCGAGGATCCCGAGGTCGCGCGGTCGCTGGCGGAGGACCAGCGGCCGGGTGAGGCCGAGGAGGACGCGGTCCGCGACTACGCGGAGGAGACCGAGCCGCAGGAGCGGCCGAGCGCCGCGGCGCGGATCGACGCGAACCCGGACACGGGCGGCGTGCCCGGGGTCGACGGCGCCCGCGACGCCGGCGCCCGCGACGCCGGCGTCAGCCCTCGCAGCTCTGGGTGATCTGCTCGATCACCCGGTCGAGGTCCAGGACCTCCGACTCCTCACCGAGCGGAACCAGCTCCGCCGACGACTCGACGAAGTGCCGCAGCAGGTCCCGGTCGACCTCGAGCACGGCGCGGCCGTCGGTGGAGCGGATCTCGATCTCGACGATGTCGTAGCCCTGGACGAGCTGCGGGCTCATCCGGATGTCGCCGTAGCCGGCCGGCCCGGACAGGGCCTCGACCACCAGGTCGCGGGCGACGAGCCACTCGACCCACCGGTCCTGCCTGGTCCGGACGGCGAGGGTGACCGCGAACGGGTCGGTCGCGGTGTAGGTCCACCGCGTGACGACGGGCGCGGGCTGCCCGTGCAGCACGGTGAACATGTCCTGCTGGACCGAGTCGCTGGTCATCATGGCGTGGCTCCCTGGCGCTGGCCGTCCGGCGGTGTGGACGGCTCTCATGGTGAGAATCGGCGGCGCTCGTCGGAACGCAGCAGGTTCGCGGCCCTTTCACCCGTTCTGGTGACCGTATCCGCGACGTCCGGCGGTGTCGGGGGCGGGGCGGTCAGCCGCGCGTGGCGGCCGACACGACCCAGATACCCGTCGAGCCCGCCCGGACCGGCTGGACGAGCGTGACGTGCGCGGTGCCCCCCGACGGGTCGGTGAGGTCGACCGAGCCCGGCCCGGTGGACGTCGGCTCCGGGTTCGTCCAGCCGTAGGTGGTGGTCGCGTAGCTGATGGCGACCTCCTCCGGGTCGAGGGTCCACGGCTGGGCGCCGCCGTCGACCCGCGTCTGCAGTTCCTGGGCCGCCGCCAGGTCGGTGACCGGCCAGAGCAGCGTGGTCCCGGTCGGCGCGGCCTGGGGAGCGGTGGTCTGCGGCGTGACCGACGGCGTGGCCGACGGGGCGGCGGACGCCGCGGCGGAGGATCCGGCCGCCTGTGTGGCCGGGGGTGACGTGCCGCCGCACCCGGCGAGCAGCGCGGCCAGTGCCGCGGCCGTCAGCAGTCCACCGGCACCGCGCGTCGTCGCCCCGTCCACGCCCGGCACGCTAGCCCCGGTGGGCGGCCCCGCGGCACCGACGCACCGCCACGTTCGAGGGTCGGCGCACCCGCGCCGACCTGCCCGACCGGACGTGGCGCGACGGCCGATCTCGAATAGGGTTCCGGCAGAGCAGAGCCGCCGAATCCTGTGAGGTGCAATGTCCGAGAGCAGCACGGCCTTCTACGCGGCGCGGGACTTCCTCCTCGCACACCGCACGGACTACGACACCGCCGTGCGCGACTTCCGCTGGCCCGAGCTCACCGAGTTCAACTGGGCGCTCGACCACTTCGACGCCGTCGCCGCCGACCCGGAGCGTGGCGCAGGCAAGGCACTGTGGATCATCGAGGCGGACGGCAGCGACGCCTCGTGGACCTTCGCCGAGCTCGCCGAGCGGTCCAACCGGGTGGCGAACTGGCTGCGCGAGCGGGGCGTCGCCCGCGGCGACCGGATCATCCTCATGCTGGCCAACCAGCTGGAGCTGTGGGAGACGCTGCTGGCGGCGATGAAGCTGGGCGCCGTCGTGATCCCCGCGACCACGCTGCTCACCGCCGAGGACCTGCGCGACCGGGTCGACCGGGGCAACGCCAGGCACGTGATCGTCGGCAAGGACGACGCGGCGAAGTTCGACGACGTGCCGGGCGACTACACCCGGATCTCCGTCCGCGGCGCGCCGAAGGGGTGGGAGGACTACACCGACGCCTACGACAGGTCGGCCGTCTTCCAGCCCGACGGACCGACCCAGGCCACGGACACCCTGCTGCTCTACTTCACCTCGGGCACCACGGCCAAGCCGAAGCTCGTCGAGCACACGCACCAGAGCTACCCGGTCGGCCACCTGTCGACGATGTACTGGATCGGGCTCGAGCCCGGCGACGTCCACCTCAACATCTCCTCGCCCGGCTGGGCCAAGCACGCGTGGTCGAACGTCTTCGCGCCGTGGATCGCCGAGGCGACCGTGCTCGTCATGAACTACACCAAGTTCGACGCGTCGAACCTGCTCGGCGTGCTGGACAAGTACGGCGTGACCAGCTTCTGCGCCCCGCCGACGGTGTGGCGCATGCTGATCCAGGCCGACCTGTCCGGGCTCCGGACGCCCCCGACCAAGGTCGTCGGCGCCGGCGAGCCGCTCAACCCCGAGGTGATCGAGCAGGTCGAGAAGGCCTGGGGGCTCAAGATCCGGGACGGGTTCGGGCAGACCGAGTCGAGCGTCCAGATCGCGAACCCGCCCGGCTCGCCGATCAAGCCCGGCTCGATGGGCCGGCCGATGCCCGGCTTCCCGATCGCCCTGATCGACCCGGCGACGGGGGAGCCGGCCGACGAGGGCGAGATCTGCATCGACCTCGCGCAGCGGCCGACCGGGCTCATGGTGGGCTACAAGGACGACCCGGAGCGCAACGCCGAGGCGATGGCCGGCGGGTACTACCACACCGGCGACGTCGGCTCCCGGGACGAGAACGGGTACATCACCTATGTCGGCCGGGCCGACGACGTCTTCAAGGCCTCCGACTACCGGATCAGCCCGTTCGAGCTGGAGAGCGTGCTGATCGAGCACCCGGCCGTGGCGGAGGCCGCGATCGTGCCCTCGCCGGACCCGGTGCGGCTGGCCGTGCCGAAGGCGTACGTGGTGCTGGCCGCGGGCTACGAGCCCACGGAGGAGACCGCGAAGGACATCCTGCAGTTCGCGCGGGACAACCTCGCCCCGTACAAGCGGATCCGCCGGCTCGAGTTCCACGAGCTGCCCAAGACGATCTCCGGCAAGATCCGGCGCGTCGAGCTGCGGGGCCGCGAGGGCGACCTGCACGCCGACCCGTCGGCCACGCCGTCGGGCGAGTTCACCCTCTAGTACGGGTGGCCGGGCGGGTCTCGCGCCCGGCCGTCGGGTACTGATTCGGTCGGGCCGTGCCGCGGGGCACGGCGCGTGCGCGGGCGGGTCGCCGCCGGCGGGTCGTCGCCCTCACCGGCGGCGGCGCACGACCGGGACGTGGAGGGTGCAGATGGCCGCAGGCGACGGGTACACGCCCGGGAGCGGACCGATGGCGGGCGTGCTGGCGGGCATGCCCGAGGTCTTCGGTCGGCTGCTCGCCGACCACGTACCGGACCGCCTGGGTCGCTGCTCCGCCTGCCGCAACGCGGGCTCGGGCGTCGTCTGGCCGTGCACGCTGCACCAGATCGCCACCCGCGCCGCGGACCTGCACGCCCGCCGGCCGCGGTAGCCGGTCAGACCGGGGCCACGACGACGTCGCCGACCTCGGTCCGCAGGTCCACCGCATGGTCGGCGCTCGGCTCGTTGGGGACCCGGACCGACGTCTCGCCGAGGTCGGTGTGCACGGTCACCCGGTACGTCGCCTGCGGTACCGCGACGGTGACGTTCCCGCGGTGGGTGTCCACCCGGACGGTGGCGGGCGTGGCCAGGGCGAGCTGGACGTCGCCGTTCTCGGTCTCCGCGAGCACGTCGCCGTCGCGCAGGGCCCGGCCCGTGATCGAGCCGCTGCCGACGTGCGCCCGGGCCGGTCCGGTGACGCCGTCGAGGGTGACCTCGCCGGCGCGGGTCTCGACGTCGACGTGGCCCACCTGCGTCAGCCTGAGGCTCCCGGCCTGGGTGCTCCCCGTGACCGGCAGGCCCGCCGGGACGTGCACGGTGTACTCGACCGCGCACTGGTCGCCGCAGCCGCCGAGCACGAGCACGCCGCCCTCGACGCGGTGGCTCGGGCCGGTCGGCGCCGAGCCCCGGTAGGTGACCTCCCGCTCCAGCGAGGCCCCGCCGTCGCCGAGGACGGTCACGCCGCCCGCCTGGTTGTCGATCCGGATCTCGGTGACCGGGCCCTCGAGCGCCGCCCGGTCCCTCGTCGTCTGGCCGACGCCGACGCCACAGCCCGCCACCGCGGCGGCCGCGGCGAGCACGCCCGCGGCCGTCCGCACACCCCACCGGCCCATGTGTCCCCCTCCCCGCCGCCGGGGGCGACGGTAGGCGGCGGCCGGGGGTCGTGACCAGGGACGTTCGGCTCAGGGTCGATTCTCGCCCCGCACGCTCCGCTCAGTCCTCGCGGCCGTAATGGCCCGGCCACTCCTCGTACGGGATGCGGGTGATGTCGAGGACCTTGCCGATCGTCGACCACTCGTTGCGACCCAGGCGGGCGAGCGGGCGCAGCCGTTCGATCGCGGGGAGGCTGTGGCCGCGGGCGTCGGTCTCGAACACGTCGGCGTCGATCGCGGCGTGCAGGACCCGGCCGATCACGACGGTCGAGTCGCCCAGCTCGAGGGCCTGCTCGAGGCGGCACTCCAGCGCCACGGGCGACTCCTTCACCCGCGGCGGCGCCACGGTCGCGCTCGGCTCCGCGGTCAGCCCGACCTCGGTGAACTCGGAGATCTCGGCGGGGAAGTTCGTGCCCGTGGCGTTGATCCGCTCGAACATGGACTCGGACGCCAGGCAGACGACGAACTCGCCGGTCTCCGTGGCGTTGCGCAGCGAGTCCTTCTTCCCGACCGACGTGAACTGCACCATCGGCGGGTCCACGCACGAGACCGTGAAGAAGGAGTGCGGGGCGAGGTTGTCGACGCCCGCGGCCGACCGGGTCGAGACCCACGCGATGGGCCGGGGGACGACGACGCTGGTCAGCACCTTGTAGAAGCGGCCGTGCCCCAGCTCGCCGGGGTCGATGTCCGTGCGCATGCCCCGATCATCCCCCGGGTTACGGTGACCGGCATGCGGCACGGCCTCTTCCCCCGCCCCGGCCCGGACCGGGCGTGGGGCCTGGCGCTGGGGGCGGCGGCCGATCTCGTCCTCGCCGACCCCCGGCGCGGACACCCCGTGGCGGGCTTCGGCCGGGTGGCCGCCGGGCTGGAACGACGCCTGTACGCCGACTCCCGCGCGGCCGGCGCGGCCTACACCGCGGTGCTGGTCGGGGGCGCGGTGGGCGCCGGGGTGATCGGTCGTCCGCGGTCGCGGGCGGGCAGGGTGCTGCTCACCGCGGCGGCGACCTGGGCCGTGCTGTCTCCCGCCGGGTCGACGGGCGGGTGGTCAACGACCTGTCCACCGAGGCCGTCGTGAAGTCGGTGCACATCGCGCAGGGCCTGGGCGCCTCCAGC
>NZ_JBEZDN010000121.1:0-24233 GCF_040648315.1 Pseudonocardia sp. NPDC049154 | reverse complement strand
ACACCTTCCCCTCCTTCGTTGGGTGCTCGGTGATATCCGTACACCAGATCTCGTTCGGTCCGTCGACGACGAAGTCACGGTCGACCAGGTCGTCGTAGGGGTCTGCGTGCGGGTCCCGCACCGTGCAGCCGCGGTTGCGGCGCCGGTAGAGGCCCTGGATCCCGGCATCGCGCATCAGCCGGGCGACCCGCTTGTGGTTGACCACCATGCCCAGCCCGAGGGTGAGCTCGGCGTGCACCCGCGGCCAGCCGTAGGTTCGGTGGGACTTCTCGTGGATCTTCTCGATGTGTTTGAGCAACAGCTCGTTCTCCTGCGCCCGCGGTGATTTCACCCCGGAGCGCCATTCGTAGAAGCCTTGGCGGCGCACGCCAAGGACCCGGCAGGTCACCGCGACCGAGAATCCGTCGTCGGCGAGTTCACGACCAGCGGGAAAACTACTTTGGGAGGACGTTCTCCCGGGCGAAGTAGGCGGCTGCACGCTTGAGGATTTCGTTCTCCACCTCGAGCCTGCGGGCCTTCTTGCGGAGCTCGGCCAGTTCGCGTTTCTCATCGGTCGACAACCGCCCGGGCTTGGTATCGCCGTCATCGGCGTCGGCCTGTGCCAGCCAGTTCCGCAGGCACGACTCGGAGATCGACAGGTCCTTCGCGATCTCGGCGACGGGCTTGACCTTCGAACGCGCAAGGTCGATGGCGCGCTGCCGGAACTCCGGCGGGTGAGAAGCGGGCACGAACGACATCCTTCCCGGCGGACGAGGTCCGCCTCAGAGGAGGTGTCCGGCCTCAGGGGCCAAGCTCATAACGGCCGCGCGGCCTGGTCGCCGGCGGCTGATGAAGGGCGCTGGTCAGCCCGTGGTGAGGGCGGCCTGGGCGGTGGTGTGGCGTTTCGGGTCGTAGGGGGTGTGAGTGCTCCAGCAGGTCCAGAGCACGCGCATCCAGCGGGCGGCGAGGCCGCGAAGCGCGCGGTGGTAGTGCTGGCCGCGTTGGTCACGAGCCTCGCGGAACGCCGCCGTGGCCCAGGGTGCTTCCTTCATCGAGTTGTAGGCCCACCACATCGCGGCCTCGCGCAGGATCGTGTTGGCCGCGTAGCGGAAGCGGACCTTGCGCGAGCGTCCGGAGGCGCGGGTGACTGGGGCGAGCCCGGCCTCGGCCAGCAGTGTCGCCGGGGTGGGGAACCGGGCGCGGTCCTCGCCGATCTCGGCGAGCAGCGTGCCGGTGAGGACGGGCCCGACGCCGGGGAAGCTGGCGAAGATCGGGGTGTCGGGGTGCTCGGCGACCGCGGCGGCGATGGCGTCGTCGTACTCGGCGAGCTGGGTGTTGAGCAGCTGCAGCAGTCGGGCAAAGGACTGCGCGGAGTAGGACTTGCCCGCGACGGTGCCGGTCGAGGCAGCGAGAAGGGTTTCGCGCAGCCGCTCGGCGAGGACCTGACCGGGAACCCGGCCGGTGTAGCGGTGGCGGCTCAGGAACCCGTTCATCCGGGTGGTCTTGATCCGTGACGCGGCGGCCGGGGTCGGGTAGTCGAGCACGAAGTGCAGGGTGATCTGGCGGTCGACCGAGGAGAACAGCCGCGCGGGCGCGGGGTGGTAGGCCTCGAGGATCGCCCGCAGCTGGGACTCGGTGGCCTGCTGGGTCTGTTGCAGACGGTCCCGGTCGCGGGTCAACGCTCTGATCTCGGCCAGCAGCGGTGACGGCGGGGTCAGGGCCCGCCAGTGCGGGTGCTCGTGGCGCAGGGTGTCGGCCAGCACGAACGCGTCGAGCCGGTCGTCTTTGACCGCGGCGACCCGGTAGCGCTCCCGCGCTCGGGCGGCGATGCGCGGCGACACCGGGAACACGAGGTGGCCGCGGGCCTGCAGATGCTCGACGAGCAGCCCCTCGGCGCGCTCGACGGCGATCGGCAAAGCTGTCCCGTGCTGGGCGAGCGCGGTGTCGAGTTCGGCCAGCCCGGCGACGTCGTGTGTGACGCGCTGCTGGGTCAGCCGCGCTCCGGCGGGGTCGAGGACGCAGAGCTGGTGTTCGCTGCCGCCCCAGTCGATGCCGACGAACGCCGGCCAGTCCCGCGAGTTGTCTCGATCGGACAAGAGGTGCCCCTTCGGGTGACGGGTCCGCTCCGGGCCGATCCCCTTCGGGCGCTCATCCAGGTGCTCGTGGCACGACTCCCACTGGCCGATCGAGGAACGACCACCACCGGGAGGGACGAGTCTGCCGCTGGACCTCGAGGGTCACGCTGCCAAGGTCCTCTCCCGGTGGTGGAGGTGGACCAGCGGGAACTTCCCGCCGCTGCTGATGTTGACGGGTGAGCGTTGCCAGCCGGCGCCGGGCAGTGCGGAGCCGATCGCGGCGATCAGCCCGGGGTGGGCGTCGGAGATGACCAGCTGCACCCCGGGCAGCCCGCGCGCGACCAGCCCGCGCAGAAACGCCAACCAGCCCGCGCCGTCCTCGGTGGAGGCGACGTCGAGGCCGAGGATCTCGCGGTGGCCGTCGGCGTTGACCCCGGTGGCGATCAGGGCGTGCACGTTCACCACCCGGCCGTCCTCGCGGACCTTGACCGTGAGCGCGTCGACCCACACGAACGTGTACGGCCCGGCATCCAGCGGGCGCTCGCGGAACGCGGTGACCTGGGCGTCGAGGTGGGTGGCCATCTCGCTGACCTGTGAGCGTGACAGCGACTTGACCCCGAGTTGCTCGGCGAGGCGTTCCACCCGGCGGGTGGACACGCCGAGCAGGTAGGCGGTGGCCACCACGGTGACCAGGGCCTGTTCGGCGCGGCGGCGGTGGGTGAGCAGCCAGTCGGGGAAGTAGGTGCCCTCGCGCAGCTTGGGGATCGCGAGCTCGACGGTGCCGGCGCGGGTGTCCCACTCCCGGGGCCGGTAGCCATTGCGCCGGTTCGTCCGGGCCTGGCTGCGTTCGCCGTAGTCGGCCCCGCAGAGCTGGTCGGCCTGGGCGGACATCATCGCGTTCGCCAGCGAGGCGATCATCTGCCGGAGCGCATCCGGCGACGCGCCCGCCAGCTGTTGCTCCAACAACTCGGTCACGTCGATATCGTGTGGTGCGGCCATCGCGGTGATCCTCTCGATGAGTTCCTTGGTCGGTACTCGTCAAGATCACGCGGTGGCCGTCTCACGTCACGACGCCACGCCGCTCACCAGCGAGGGACTCGTACACCACCCCCGAGGACGCAGCCCTTCCGGCCTTGCGCTCGACGTGCCGGAGGCGCGGAGGAGCCGGTGTTGCGGCGCCTGCCGCAGCGCCTCATGAGCAGCGTCATCTTTCCGCGGCCGAGCTCCTATCGCCCCCTGGCAGGTCGCTCGGCTGCCGAGGCAGGGGCATCAGACGACTCTCTTCCGAGGCCGAGCAGGAGGAGATGACACGCTCCGGCTCGGCCTGTCGATCGACAGTCGGCGGAGCGTGCACGGCAGTCGATCCCGAGGATGGTCGCTGAGGCCGTGGGCCGGTCCTCATCATGAACCCGGAAGCGCGACCTCGGACTCTTCAGGGTGCGGGTGGAGAAGCGCATCCGCCGTGGTGGGAGCAACGTCGCCAGCACCGTCCGGCCGCCCCGCCCCGACCGTGTGGGCGGGCCCGTGCATCTGTGGACGAACGAGACCTGCGCAAACCCGCGGGAGGCGCCTCGGCGATCACAGCCACCGCGAGCGACGGACCCCGTCAGACCCGCGTCCGTGAGCATGCGTGCCCGTTGCGTCAAGCTTTTCAATCTGGATTAAAATATGGCAGCGAGGGGCGCGGTCCGAGGACTGGGCCCTGCCGATCAGCCGCCACCGTGGAGGGACTGCATGGACGCATCCGCCTTCGAGCTGAGCGCGCAGCAGCGCGAGTTAGCAGAGCGCGCACGGGCCTTCGGGCAGAAATGGGCACCCCACGCGACGACTATCGACCGTGACGACGCCGCGCCGCTCGGCGAGATGGTGCGGGACTCCGTCGAGATGGGTGTCGCCGGCATCACCATCCCCACCGAGTACGGGGGGCAAGGACTCAGCGCCTTCGAGTTCTCGATCGCCGTCGAGGAGTCGTGTCGGGCGATGAAGTCGTGGATGGCTGGGGACGTTCTCTTCGCCACCACCTGCACGGGGCCGTCGGTCCTGATGATCTCGGGCAACGAGATCGCCCAGAAGCAGTACCTCCCGGAGATTGCAGCGGGGCGGCGAACCGCGGCCATCGCCCTCTCAGAACCCAACCACGGATCCGCCGTCACTGACATCGAGACGACCGCGCGGCGTGAAGGGGACACTCTCGTCATCAACGGCGACAAGCGGTTCATCACCGGGTGCCCCGAGTACGACACCTACGTGACCTTCGTGCGGCTGGACGACAGGCCAGGTGCGAAGGGAATCGGCGCGGTCGTCGTGGAGAAGGGGACGCCGGGCCTCGAGCTCGGGGGAGGGCCCGAGTACATGGGCTCCCGCGGATCCCCCCACGGTGAGCTGCGCTTCCGGGACTGCAGGCTTCCGATGTCAAACCTGCTGATGGGCGAGGGCAGCTTCCCCGTGCTCATGCAGGCCTTCAACATGGAGCGGCTCTACATCGCCTCGCTGTGCCTCGGGCTGGCCGAGGGGGCTTACGACGAGGCCGTCGCCTACGGCAGCGAGCGGCACCAGTTCGGCAAGCCGATCGACGAGTTCCAGGCTGTCTACCACCTGATCGCCGAGATGTGGACCCAGATCGAGTCGGTCCGCTACCTCACGCAGCGGGCGGCGCTGACCGCGGACCAGGGCAAGTTCCCCAAGGCGCTCGACGTGTCGGTGGCGAAGCTGCATGCCGCCGACACTGCGCGAGACGTGTGTTGGAAGGCGATGCAGGTCCTCGGCGGGAACGGGCTCGTGACCGGGTTCCCGCCGGAGCGCTGCTTCCGGGACGTCATCGTGTCCTCCATCGCGGGCGGGACCATCCAGGTCCTGAAGAACACGATCGCCTCCCAGTTGCTGGGCAAGCGGCTCGACCAACGGGCCCGGTGAGCCTGCCGCGGGCTGGTGGTGCTCAGCCGAACGAGCTGCGCAGCTACTGGCCCGCGGCGGTGATCGTAGCGTCGGCCTCCGCCGCCGGACCGCGACGACGTTGATCGACCGTCCGGTGGTTGTCGATCTCCGGCCTGTCGAGCAGTGCGCGGTCCCGGCACCAACGCGGAGCTGTTGAAGACGTCGCCACCGGTGCCCTAGTGTCCTGCGCCAGGAATTCGATCAATATATACGGCGCAGCCAAGACGAGTAGGTCGGGGTGAAGTGCATGTGGAACCGGGGATGCGCGGCAGCCAGCGCGCGACCACCGGGGCTTTGTGGGTGCTGTAGTTGTCGCAGATCAGGTGCACGTCCAGCTCGGCCGGCACCTGCTTGTCGAGCTTGATCAGGAATCTCCTGAACTCCGCGGCCCGGTGGCGGCGGTGGATCGAGCCGATCACCTCGCCGGCGGCCACGTCCAGCGCGGCGAACAACGTGGTGATGCCATGGCGGACGTAGTCATGGGTGCGCCGCTCGGGCATGCCCGGCATCATCGGCAGCACTGGCGCCGACCGGTCCAGGGCCTGGATCTGGGACTTCTCGTCCACACACAGCACCAACGCGTGTTCCGGCGGGTCCAGATACAGCCCGACGATGTCGCGGACCTTGTCGACGAACTGCGGGTCGGTCGAGAGCTTGAAGGTCTCGACCTGGTGCGGTTTGAGCCCGAACGCCTTCCAGATCCGCCCCACCGTCGACAGCGACAGGCCGCTCTCGGCGGCCATCGACGCCCGTGACCAGTGCGTGGCCTCGGCCGGGTGCGCTCCAGGGTGGGCACCACGACCTGCTCGATCTGCTCGTCGCTGATCTTCCGTGGGGGCCGGGTGCGGCTCGTCGGACAACCCGTCCAGGCCCGCGACCACGAATCGGGACCGCCACTTCCCGACGGTGACCGCATGGCAGTCCAGCTTGGCGGCGATCGCGGTGTTCGACAGGCCGTCGGCCGCGGCCAGCACGATCTTGCTGCGCAACGCCAGCGCCTGCGAGGACTTCGCCCGCCGCGACCACCGGATCAGCGTCTCGCGCTGCTCGTCGGTCAGATTCACCTCGGCCACCGGCCGGCCCCTACTCGGCACGACCGGCAGCCTACTGATATCTAGCGAATTTCAGGCGTTGGACACCAGCGGACCTGGTGTAGCGGGCCGGGTGCATGGACGCGCCGGTAAAGACCTGGGCCGACGCCCACCGGGGGGTTCTGAGGGCGGATCCGCCAGGCGTCGGTCGTCGCGGGGTTATCGTGAACGCCCCGACGTCGTTGGAGGTGCCGGAGCATGCGGCCTGCCGCCCTCGCGGAGTTGCCGTCGGACCGGTTGAGTCAGGTCTTCGCCCTGCTCGAACGGGTCGACCGGTCCACCACCGTCGGCCAGTTCGCCGAGTCGACGCTGGAAGCCCTGGGGTCGGTCCTGGGCTTCCGCCACACCACCTACTTCGCTGGGCCCACCTACAGCAGCGTGTTCCACGATCCGGACCCGCTGCTGATCGGCGAGCGCAAACCGTTGATCCGGGACTACCGCGCCCACTGGCACAGCCATGACGTCTTCGCGGGCTCCGAGGCGGCCGAGCTGAACCGGACGCACGCCGTCGCGCTGGACGCGTCGGAGGAGGTTCCCGCCGCGCACCGTGGCTACGTCGACTGGTTGGCTTCCTACGGGGTCGAGTGCCTCACCGCCATCCGGGTCGGTCCCGCCGGTCAGCAGGCACTGTTCGGGATCTTCGGCGGACGCGGCACCGTCGATCCCGTGGGACTCGCGGTCCTGCGCCTGGCAGGGCGGCAGCTGGACGTGATCGCCCGCAGCCTCCCGCCGGCCACGACAACCGCGGCGGCCTCGCTGAACCTCGCGCCCCGTGTGCTCGAGGTCGGTGAGCTGGTCAGCCGCGGTCTGCCCAACGCCCTCATCGCCCACACGCTCAACCTGACCGAGGACACCGTCAAGAAGTACGTCGGACGCCTGCTGACCGCGACGGGTGCCCGGAACCGGACGGAGCTGGCCCTCATCCTCCGCTCCTGACACGGTGGGGCCGGAGAGGTCCGAGAATCCATCCACTTAAGTGCACTGTGGCGCTCCTCTCACCATGAGGCACATTCCCCGTCACGTCCAGCGGCGCACCGAGGCGCCGCGGAAAGTGGGGGTCCTCGCATGCCCAACCTGAAGTTCGGGGTCTTCATGGCCCCGGTCCACGAGCCCGGACGCAAGCCGTCGGTGCTCCTCGAACGCGACCTCGAGCTGGTCGAGCACCTCGACCGCCTCGACTTCGACGAGGCCTGGTTCGGGGAGCACCACTCCGCGGGTTCGGAGATATTCGCCTCCCCGGAGATCTTGATCGCGGCGGCCGCGCAGCGGACACGGCGCATCAAGCTGGGCACAGGTGTCACCTCGATCGCCTACCACAACCCGCTCTGGGTGGCGGACCGCATCGTCATGCTGGACCACCTGACCCGGGGCCGGACCCTGTTCGGCGTCGGTCCCGGCTCGCTGCCGACCGACTCCGCGATGATCGGGCTGACGCCCACGGACACCCGGGAGCTCCTCGAGGAGAACCTCGACATCATCCTGCGGTTGTTCGCCGGTGAGTCCGTCACGGCGAAGACCAGGACCCACGAGCTGGTGGACGCGCGGTTGCAGATGCTCCCGTATTCCGATCCGCTGTTCGACATCACGGTGGCCGCCGTGGCCTCCCCGACCGGTGCCCGGCTGGCCGGTCGGTACGGCCTGGGGCTGCTGAGCATCGGCGCCACGATCAGCCAGGACGGCTTCGACGCCCTCGCCCACCACTGGAACGTCGTCGAGGAGCGGGCGGAGGCGTCCGGCGCGACGGTTGACCGCTCCACGTGGCGTCTGGCGAGCCCGTTCCACATCGCCGAGACCGTCGACCAGGCGTACCGCGAGGTGGAGCACGGCATCGAGCACTGGTTCGGCTACTTCCAGAAGGTCGCCGCGTTTCCGCAGATGGCCGTGTCCGGCGACAACATCAAGGAGATGATCGACTTCATCAACGAGAGCGGGGCCGGCGTGATCGGCACGCCCGAGCACGCCCGCGCGCAGGTGCAGCGCCTCGTCGACCAGTCCGACGGCGGGTTCGGCACCCTGCTGCTGATGGCCAGCGACTGGGCGGACCCGCAGGCTACCAAGCGCTCGTTCGAGCTGTTCGCGACTGACGTGGCCCCGCACTTCCAGGGACAGGCCGCGCCGACTCTCGACGCCGCGCGGCGGGCGAGCGAGGTGCGTGAGGGGCTCGCGCAGGCGCAGCTGGCGGCCGTCGCCCACATGACCGACAAGTACGAGGCCGAGAAGAGCCGATGAGCACCGCCGCTGAAGCGGGTGGCGGTGTGGTCGCCCGCCACCGCCCCCACGCTCCCGTGCCGGGGCGCTACGAGGGTCGGGTGGCCGTCGTCACCGGGGGCGCCTCCGGTATCGGCGCGGCCGTCGTGCGCCGGCTGCACGCCGAGGGTGCGACGGTCGCGGTCGGTGACCGCGACGAGAAGGCCCTCGAGGTGCTCGCCGCGGAACTCGGCGAACAGGTGCTGCCGGTCCCGGTCGACGTCACCGACGAGGATCAGGTGGCCGCGCTCGTAGCGGTGGCGGTATCGGTCGGGGGGCGGCTGGACGTCGCCGTGAATTCAGCAGGCGTCGGTGGGGCGGGAGCGATCACGGAGCAGACCCTCACGGACTGGGGCCAGGTGCTCGGTGTCTGCCTGACCGGGGTCATGCTCGCCATGAAGCACGAGGCCAGGCAGATGGTGGCCCAGGGCGGGGGCGGCGCCATCGTCAATGTCGCGTCGCTCAACTCCCGGGTGCCGATGATCGGCGGGTCGGCGTACTGCGCAGCCAAGGCGGGGGTGGCGATGCTCTCGCAGTGCGGTGCCGTCGAGCTCGGCGAGCACCGCGTCCGCGTGAACACCGTGTCACCGGGTCTCACGGACACGCCGCTGACCCGGGAGGTCTTGGCGCTGCCCGACGCCAGAGCGGCCTATCTGGACCGCATCCCGCTCCGCGCCGTGGCATCCCCGGAGGAGGTCGCGGCCGCGGTCGCCTTTCTCGGGTCGCCAGACGCGGCGTACGTGTCGGGCGGCGAGCTGGTAGTGGACGGCGCCTGGGCCACCACCGGCTATCCCGACCTGCGTCCGTTCCTGTCCGCACTCTGACTCCCGATACGACACACAGAGAGGTGTGGTCATGCCGAACCCCCGGTCCTCCGAGGACCACGGGCTCGGGCTGGAGGTCGTGGACCCGTCCACGGTCCTCGCCGAGACCCGCATTCACCAGCGGTCGGCCGACCGGCTCCGCGCCCTGCAGAGCCGCGGCACCGGCTACTGGCTCGTCGCGACGCTCGCCCTGGTCCTGCTCGGCGAGCAGACCGCGTTGTCCATCGTGTTCTACACGCCCGTGCTGGCCGACATCGCTACGACGTTCGAGACCGCCCAGGTGGTCTGGATGCTGACGGTGTTCACCCTGGCCTCCGCGGTCCTGACGCCGCTGATGGCGAAGCTCAGCGACGTCTACGGCAAGCGCCTCGTGCTGGTGGCGGGCGCCGGGGTGTCGGCGGTGGGCTGTCTCATCTGCATGATCGCGCCGAACTTCACGGTGCTGCTGGTCGGCCGTGTGTTGGTCGCGACGACGTTCGCCTTCGCGCCGCTGTCGGTCGCGCTGATGCGTGAGGTGTTCCCCGTCCGGATGCGGGCGATCGCGATCGGTCTGGCCACCAACGGCTTCGGTCTGGTGGTCATCGGTGGGCCGCTGCTTGCCGGGTTCGTGGCCGCGCAGTACGGGGTTCGGGCGATCTTCCTGATGAACCTGATCCTCTGCGCCGTGGCGGGGCTGCTCGTGCTCCTCGTCGTGCCCGAGTCCCCGGTCCGGGCCGCGATGCGGATCGACTACGTCGGGTCGGCGTTGCTGGGGGCGGCTCTGTTCGGCCTCCTGGTGGGGCTCACCCAGATCCAGACCCTGGGCCTCGGCAGCCCGATCGTGCTCGTCTGCCTGGTGGGCGGAGTGCTCGCCGCGCTCGGGTGGTGGGCACAGCAGAAGCGGGCCGCCCATCCGCTGATCAGCGTCAAGCTGCTCACGCGCAAGCCGATCCTGATCACCGTGCTGGCCGTCCTCGCCTACTGCGGGGTCTCCAACGCGATGAACTACCTCGTGGCGCTGCAGTGGTCCGCCGATCCCTCGACGGGGTACGGGCACGGGCTGACAGCCCTGGAGATCGGGTTGTGGTCCATCCCGGCCGGGGCGCTGACCGTGGTGGCGGGGATCCTCGCCGGGGCGACGGTCCGGTCCGTCGGCTACCGGATCCACATGATCGTCGCCGGCGTGCTGTGGGCGGTCCCGGCGGCCCTGCTCGGGCTCAACCTGGGGGCCTCGCCCGCGTTCATTATCGTGGTCTACGGCCTGTTCGGGCTCGCCAACATCTACAGCGCGGCGTCCGCCGGGCTCATCCTGCTCGCCGCGCCCGCCGACCAGCGTGGAGTGGCGTCCGGGATGAACTACGCCCTGCAGGGAATCGGTGGGGCCGTGGTCTCGCAGATCACCTTCCTGTGCCTGAACGCCTCAGTCGGGTCGGTCGTGGGCGGGGTCCCGGTGTACGAGGCCTCCGGGTTCCGCAACGCATTCCTCGCCGCCGCGGTCGTCGCCGCGCTCGGTATCGTCGCCGCGGTCGCCATCCCGCACGGTCGGCGGCTGCGCCGCCAGGACCGGCCCGTGAACGACGAGACCGTCGACGGTGTACCGGTCGCGGACGCCGGACGGGCCTGAGCGGGCAACCACTCGGAAGAGAAGGGGAACCATGCGCTCGATCGCGCTCGGACCGGACCGGCGACTGTCCGTCCAGGAGGGACCGACACCCGAACCCGGGGCGGGGGAGGTCCGCGTCGACGTGGCCTACAGCGGTATCTGCGGATCGGACCTGCACGCCGTGTACGACCAGGACCCGGTCGCGGCGGGTCAGGTCCTGGGGCACGAGTTCAGCGGCCGGGTGGCACGCCTCGGCCCCGGGGTGACGGGCTGGACGGTGGGGGAGAGGGTCACCGTCCTGCCGATCGATGCCTGCGGGGAGTGCGCGGCGTGCGGCCGGGAGGACGGGGTGTGTCTGGCGGGTCTCTTCCTGGGGCCCGGCCTGGGGCGCCCCGGGGGGTTCGCCGAATCCGTCGTCGTACCCGACCGGATGCTCGTCCGGCTGCCCGACGAGGTCGACGACCGCGCGGGCGCCCTCGTGGAGCCGTTGGCGGTGGGGTACCGGGCGGCCCGACACACCGGTGCCGGTCCAGGGGCTCGTGTCCTGGTGCTGGGAGCCGGTCCGGTCGGCCTGCTCACCGTGATCGGCCTGCGCGCGCGCGGAGTCGAGTCGATCGCGCTGGTGGAGTCCAACCCAGCCCGCCGGGCCGTCGCGGAGGCCCTCGATCTGGGGGTGGCCGCCGTCGGCGATGCGGCGTCGGCCGCGGACCTGCTAGGCGGGCCCGCGGACGCGGCCGTCGACGCCACCGGCCATCCGTCGGCGCCCGGCTCGGCCTTCCCGGTGCTCCGGTCCGGCGGGACGCTCGTCGTGGTAGGGATCTGCATGGTTCCGGCGCCGCTGGACCTGCTGACGCTCGCGACGTCGGAGCTCGTCGTGCGGGGATCCCTCGCGTACAGTCGCGCCGACTTCGCCGAGGCCGTGCGGATGCTGGCGTCCGGGTCGGTACCGGTCGACCGGATCGTCACCGCTGTGGCGGCGCTGGACGAGGCCGGCGAGATCGTCGAGGATCTCCACGGCGGTAGGTCGCAGCACGTCAAGGTGCTCCTTGCCGTCGGCTCCTGAGGTCGGCGCCGATGGCTTGTTGACTGGAACCCGACCCGAGTGTCACAGTCACTCCGTGGGCGCCAACATTGCAGCCAATCCCGGTCGGGTGCATCGGCCGGGCAGCCGGGTCGATCCCGGCGGCGCCTCGGACGGTGCCGTGCAGCGGGCCGCAGCCTCGGTCCGGGAGATGGTGATGGAGCGCAGGCTGCTGCCCGGACAGCAACTGCGCCAGGAGGACCTCGCGAAGCAGATCGGGATCAGTCGGGGCCCGCTGCGCGAGGCGCTGCAGATCCTCTGCGTCGACGGTGTCGTGACGCACGAGCGGAACCGCGGATACTTCGTCACCCAGTTCAGCTCGGACGAGATGGGTCAGCTCTACCTCGCCCGGGACCTGCTCGAAACCGTTGTGCTCTCGTCCCTTCCGATTCCGTCGGAGGAGGACCTGGCAGAGCTCGTCGCGTCCAATGAGGCCATCCGATCAGCCGGCGTCGACACAGACCTGGTCATGCACCACAACGACCGCTTCCATGCAGCCGTGCTGGCGCTTTCCACCCGACGGCTGCTGGTCGGTGAGATCGAGCGGATCTGGCGGATGTCGATCGCCTACCGCGCGCTGTCGTTGAGCGTCCTGTCCGACGCCGCGGCCGTCGCCGAGGAGCACGACCGCATGCTCGACGCACTGCGGGCCGGGGACGGTCCGCAGCTCGCCGAGCTCTGGCGCTCGCACCGCCAGGTCTCCCTGACCCGGCTCGCGCCGATCCTGCGGTGACGAGCCGGCCGCCGGTCGTGGCAGAAGACTGCAACACCGGTGTTGACAATATTGGAGCCAAAATGGTCGACTTTCGGTTGACCCCGTTCTCTGGAGGACTGAAGCAATGACCGCTTCCCCCCGTCGCATGCGTTTCGGTGTGTTCCTCGGTCCGTACCATCGCCTCGGCGTCAGCCCCAACCTGGCAATGCGGCGCGACCTCGAGCTGGCCTCACACCTCGATCGTCTCGGCTTCGACGAGCTGTGGTTCGGTGAGCACCATTCCGGCGGCGTCGAGACGATCGCCTCGCCAGAGGTGATGATCGCCGCCGCGGCCCAGCACACGACGACGCTCCGCCTCGGGACCGGGGTGGCTTCGCTGCCGTACCACCAGCCCTTCATTCTCGCCGACCGGATCATCCAGCTCGACCACCTCACCCGTGGTCGGATGATGTTCGGGGTCGGCCCTGGCCAGCTGCTCGACGACGCGACGATGCTCGGCATCGAGCCGTCCACCCAGCGGGCCCGGATGCAGGAGTCCCTCGAGGTCATCCTGCGGCTGTTCGCGGGTGAGACGGTCACCGCCAAGACCGAGTGGTTCACCCTCCAGGACGCGGTGCTGCAGCTGCCCAAGTACTCGGACTTCGAGATCGCGGTGACCGGCGCTGTCTCCGCGACCGGACCGGCGCTGGCCGGTCGGTTCGGCACCAGCCTGCTCTCCCTGGCGGCCACCGACCCGACCGGGGTCGAGCGGCTGGCGGGGCACTGGGACATCGTGGAGGAGGAGTCCGCCGTGCACGGGCACACCCCGAGCCGCGACAACTGGCGCCTCCTCGGCCCGATGTACATCGCCGAGACCGTCGAGCAGGCCAAGAAGGACGTGCAGTACGGGCTGAAGTGGCTGCAGGACTACATGGCCCACATCACCCCCACCGCGCTAGGCACGTTCGACACCACCGACGAGCTCGTCGACGTGCTGAACGAGTCGGGTCGCGGTGTCATCGGGACCCCCGACATGGCCGTCGAACAGCTGACCCGCCTGCAGGAGAAGTCCGGCGGGTTCGGCACCTACTTGTTCCAGGGGTCGGACTACGCCCGCTACTCGGACACCCTGCGCAGCTACGAGCTCTTCGCCGAGGAGGTCATCCCGCGCATGAACGGACAGCTCGCGCCGGTCGAGAAGGCGGTGGACCGAGTGATCAACTCGGGCACCCTCGGCGCCGAGACCACCGCCCGTTCCCAGGCCGAGGCCACCGCGCGGTACCAGGCAGGCCGGGGCGACAAGGCATGACCGTGACCGCCGAGGCGACGTCCGTCGCTGAGCAGCTGGTCCTCACCGAACGCCATGGCCACGTGCTCGTCGTCCGGATGAACCGGCCCCGCCAGCGCAACGCGCTCAACTTCGCGCTGCGCCAGGCCCTCCGGAATGCCTTCGACGAGTTCGAGGCCGATCCCGAGCTGCGGTGCGCCGTGCTCACCGGTGAGGGGGCGGCCTTCTGCGCCGGCGGCGACCTGAAGGAGATGGCCGCCGGGAACCTGAGCATCCCGGCCGAGGAGTGGGGTCTGCTGCTCGGCAGCAAGGGTCGCCTGGTCAAGCCGGTGATCGCCGCGGTCAACGGGTTCGCGTTGGCCGGGGGGTTCCGGTTGGCCCAGGACTGCGACCTCTGCCTGGCCGCGGACCACGCGACGTTCGGCATCACCGAGGTGAAGCGCGGGCGCGGGGCCCCCTGGGCCGCGCCGCTGATCTCGATGCTGCCGAAGCGGATCATGATGGAGCTGCTGCTGACGGGCGAGCCCGTCTCGGCCGCCCGGGCCTACGAGGTCGGGCTGGTCAACGCGGTCGTCCCTGCGGAGGAGCTGCTGGCCGCGGCGATCGCCATGGCCACCACGATCGCGACCAATGCGCCGCTGAGCGTCCAGGCGGCGAAGCAGACCGTCGAGCTCAGCACGGAGGTCGGACGCAGCCAGGCCGTCCAGTCGGCCGACTGGCTCTACGAACGGGTCTACACCAGCGAGGACGCGCAGGAGGGCCCCCGGGCTTTCGCGGAGAAGCGCGATCCCGTCTGGTCGGGCCGCTGACGGGCACGAGGAGAACAAGATGGCTGTCGTCCCCTTCCCTCATCAGGAGAAGCGCAAGGAGCTGCGAGCCGCGGTCGCGGCGTTGTGCGCCAAGTTCGACCTGGAGTACTGGGATGCCTGCGACCGGGAGCACCGGTTCCCGGAGGAGTTCTTCCGCGCGTTCGCCGACGCCGGGTACCTGAGCGTGCTGATCCCCGAGGAGTTCGGCGGCGGCGGTGGTGAGATGATCGACCAGGTCGCCGTGCTCGAGGAGCTCGCGGCCTCCGGCGGCGGCCTCAACGCCTGCAGCTCGGTGCACATCCCGATGCTGTGCATCCCCACCCTGTTGGCCTTCGGATCCCGGGAGCAGTGCGCGGAGATCCTGCCGAAGGTCGGTGCCGGCGAACTGTTCGTCACCTTCGGGGTCACCGAGCCGGACGCGGGCACCGACACCACCCGGATCACCACCAAAGCCACCCCGACGGACGGGGGCTGGCTCGTCAACGGCACCAAGGTGTGGAATTCCGGGGCGATGCGCGGCGACAAGATCCTGCTGCTGGCCCGGACCTCTGAGCACGCCAGCGGCGAGCGCAAGGGCAACGGCCTCACGCTGTTCCTCGCCGACCTGAAGGCCGACACGGTCGACATCAAGGAGATCCCGAAGATCGGCCGGAACGCCGTGGCCTCATGCGAGGTGTTCTTCCGGGACCACAAGGTCACCCCCGACCAGGTCGTCGGTGAGGTCGGCCAGGGCTTCTACCACCTGCTGCACAGCCTGAACGGCGAGCGGCTGCTGATCTCGGCCGAGGCGATCGGGCTGGGCCGCTGGGCGGTCGAGGCCGCCACCCGCTACGCCAATGAGCGCGTCGTGTTCGGCAGGCCGATCGGTCAGAACCAGAGCGTGCAGCACCCCCTGGCGGCGAGCTATCTGAAGCTGCTCGCGGCCGCCGAGGTGGTCTACAGCGCCGTCGATCAGTACCAGGAGAAGGGCGGGGGCGCGATCGGCACACTGGCGAACGCGGCCAAGTACCTCTCCAGCGAGGCCGGGTTCGGGGCCTGCGACGACGCCATGCAGTCTTTCGGTGGCTACGCCTACGCCCGCGAGTACCACATCGGTCGGCACTGGACCGAGGCGCGACTGCAGCGCATCGCGCCGGTGAACAACCAGATGGTTCTGAACTACGTCGCGGAACGCAGCCTCGGGCTGCCGCGCAGCTACTGAGACGAGGTCGTCGATGCCGACTCGGATCGTCGATCGGGCGGACGGGCCCCTCGCCGGGGTGGAGGTCCTGGAGATCTCCGGCCGTCCCTCCGGCGCCTACTGTGGACGCCTCCTGCACCTGCTCGGGGCCACCGTCGTGCGCGTGTCTGTGCCGCTTGTGGCGGACGTGGCCCCGGATCTCTGCGCGGACCTGGAGGCCGTGCTGCACGACGGGAAGCGCAGGCTCGACCCCGCGGACGCGGCGGGGATCGAGGAGGTCCTTTCGCGGTGCGCCGCTGTAGTCGTCGACTCGCGGGGGGACGATGCCGCCGACGGCGCGGTCACGGCCCTGACCGCCAGGCTGCTCGCGGTGAGCCCCGCTGGAACCCCGGTCATCGACATCGCCGGAATGCGGTCGAGCCTCGCGGACGGCTCGGACGTCCCGTCCGCGCCGATCGTGGCCACGGCGGCGTCGGGTATGTCGTGGGGGATCGGTTCCCCCGACCGGCCCCCGCTGACCCTGCCGTTCGACCTGCCGGAGTACCTGACCGGCACGGAGGCAGCGGCGATGACCGCCCTGGCTGTCCTGCTCGCCGCCGGCGTTCCCGGTGCGGGGACGCGGTGGGATCTGACGACCACCGACGTGCTGAGCTACTACGTCGGCCAGATCGGCGCCAACTTCTTGCCCTACGAACGCCCCTGGAAGCGGGACGGGGCCCGGGCGACGATGTCGGGGGGTTCCTATCCGGCGGCGATGTTCCCGTGCACGGACGGCTGGGTGTCGATCATGTGCCGCACCCAGCGGGAGTACCAGGGCCTGCTGACGGCGTTGGGGAACCCGGAGTGGTCGCGGCGCCCGGGGTTCGACGACTCCCGGATCGTGGCCCGCTTCCACGCCGACGAGGCGGATCCCCACTTGATCGCCTGGACCGGCACCCGTACCCGCGGCGAGGTCTTCGCGGCGGGCCGCGAGCACGGCTTCCCCGTCGCACCGGTGAACACGTTGTCGGAGGCGCTGGACGAGGAACAGTTCGCTCACCGGCGGTTCTTCGAGCTCGACTCCCGCGGCAGGCGCCGCGCCGGGAGCCCGTTCCAGCTGTCGGCCCCGGACCGCAGCGAGCCGGCCCGGACGTCGGGCTGGCCGGGCACCGACGCGGGGACGAAGCAGCCGCTCGCCGGCCTGCGCGTCCTGGACCTCTCTTGGGTGTGGTCCGGGCCGATGGTTACCGCGGCGCTGCGGGACCTCGGTGCCGAGGTCCTCAAGGTCGAACACCGCGTGCGCGCGGACCCCGCCCGGCTGCGTGGGCGGGCGCTTCGTGGCGGCATCCCGGTGGAGGGCCCCGAGCTCGAGGTCACCCCGTACTTCAACCAGATGAACCATGGCAAGCGCAGCGTCGCGATCGACATGACCAAGCCGGAGGGTGCCGAGCTCATCGGCAGGCTCGCCGCCGAGGCGGACGTGGTCGTGGAGAACATGCGGCCCGGGGCCCTGCATCGACGTGGGCTGGACTACGAGGCGCTCTCCGCGCGCAATCCCGGACTCGTGATGGTGTCCATGTCAATGCTCGGGCAGACCGGCCCGTTGAGCGGGATCCGCGGCTACGCGCCGGTGATGTCCGGTCTCGCCGGCCTGGACTCGCTCGTGGGCTACGACGCCGACCACCTGATCGGCACCTTCAACCCGGCCCTCGGCGATCCCGACGGGGCCGGGCACGCGCTGACCGCGCTGTTCGCGGCGCTCGTCGGGCGACAGCGCACCGGGCGCGGCTGCTACGTGGACCTCTCCCAGGTGGAGGCGCTGCTGAGCGTCCTGCCCGGGCCGATCCTGGAGCGGGAGACGCGCGGTGCGTCGCGGGTGCCGGCCAACTCGCACGCCGTGTTCGGGCCCTACGGGACCTACGCGTGTCGGGACGTGGACACCTGGATCTCGGTCGCCGCCCGGACCGAGCGCGAGAGGGTCGCGGTTGCCGAGGTGGTGGGGGCCCCGGCGGGGAACCGTTCCGGGATCGAGACCGCGCTGGAGCTCTGGGCGGCGGTCCGGTCCCCCGAGGAGGCGGCGGCCGCACTGCAGGCCGTGGGCGTCCCCGCAGCTGCCGTAGTGGGGTACGACACCGCGCTGTTCGGGGAGCGTGCGCTCGCCCGTGAGGTCGGCACCGTGACCGAGCACCCGTGGCTGGGGGAGCAGACCGTGGTGACCGTCCCCTGGAAGGTCGACGGGCACGGCTTCCCGGCGGCGTCCGCCGCACCTCAGCTGGGTGCGGACACGGACGAGGTCCTGGGCGGTGTGCTCGGTCTGCGTCCGGAGGAGCTCGCGAAGCTGCGCGAGCGGGGGGTCATCGAATGACCGATCGCAAACCCGCCCTTGACAGCGCCCCAGAAGGGTGACAACTTTGGCGCCAATTTCGCCGCCAAAATGGAGTGTGGCCTAGGGAACCGCGCTCACACCCGGTCCGACCAGCGGAAAACATCCGGCCCGACCAACGATGAGAGGGACTCATGATCGAGGAGATCCGGCGAGCGATCACCGGCCAGACTCCGGAGGGCAAGTCCACGTTCACCGACGTGGGGATCGTCCCGCCGACCACCGCCGACCTCTACCCGGGGGCGACGTACTGGCTGGTGTGGGGGACCGAGGGCGGTGAGCTGACGGTCGGTCGGAACGACGAGGCCGTCCAGAAGCCGTTCTTCCCCGGCCCCGGCGGGTCCCGTCTCATCGCGGTCCGGTTCGCGCCGAACAAGGCGGCCGGTCAAGGCGCAGGCGCTGGTGGCGACACGAGCCCTGAGGCGCTGGAGGCCATGCGCGCGGACGCTGAGGAGAAGTTCCCCGGACTGTTCGACAAGCACGCCGCCGATCCCGAGGACGCCGCCTTCCACACCACGGACACCGTCGACTACGGGTTCGTGGTCGAGGGCGAGATCCACCTACAGGTCGACGGCGGCGAGGAGCAGCGGCTGCCCGCTGGGAGTTTCGTGATGCAGCGCGGGACGAGGCACGCGTGGATCAACCGCTCGGACGAGCCCGCGCTCGTCGTGTACGTCCTGCTCGGCGCCCGCCGCGTCGAGCAGGGGAACTGACCCCACCCCCTCGGCCCCCGTGCCCCCCGACAGGAGAAGACGATGACCCCCTTCCGCTCACGACGCCGTGGGCGCCTGCTGGCCGTGGCGGCGCTCGCCGCCTCGGCGATGGCGCTCTCGGCCTGCGGTTCCGGCTCGGGCTCCGGCGACGCGAACGGTGACCTCGTCATCGGTGCGTCCCTGGCCATGACCGGTCCGAACGCCGCCGCAGGCGCCGCCCGGTTCGGCATCCGGGGCCGTTTCGACCAGATCAACGAGCAGGGTGGCATCCAGGGCCACAAGATCGTGCTCAAGATCGGGGACGACCAGCTCGACCCAGCCGTCGCGCCGGGTGTCGCCCGCACTCTCGTCGAGAACGACGAGGTGCTCGGCACGGGGTTTGCCGGCTCGGCCGTGTCCGCCGCCGTCGTGCCGTACCTGGCGGCGCAGAAGGTCCTGGCGATCCCCTCGAACGGCTCGACGGACCTGATCAGGGACCCGAACTCCACGTACCGGCTGGTCATCCCCTCCTACGGTGACCTCGCCGCCCACATGGTCGACTACGCCGTCAAGGACCTCGGCAAGACGAAGGTCGCCATCGCCTACACCCCGGACGCCGTCGGCAACCCGATGCTCGAAGGGTCGAAGGCGGAGTTGGCCAAGCTCGGCCTCACCCCGGTGGCCGAGGTGTCCTACAGCGCCAAGGCCACCAGCGCGGCCGCGCAGGCCGCCGAGCTGAAGGCGTCGGGCGCCGACTTCGTGGTCATCAACCACGTTCCCGCCGTCGCCTCGGTCCTGATGCAGGCCGCGGAGCAGATCGGCTACCAACCCGCGTACGGTTCGACGTTCGCGCTCGCCCAGCCCGCCCTCACTAAGATCATGGGCAACTCCCTCGACGACCGGATCTTCTTCGCCACCGGGTACCTGAACCCGGACAGCGACGCAGCGGCCGACTTCCGCAAGTACGCCGGGGCCGCGGGCGGCGACATCCACAGCACCGACGTCATGACCGGCTGGGTCGCGGCGGACGCCTACGTCGAGGTGCTCAAGAAGGCGGTGGCCGACGCGGGCGGGCAGGTGCCCAGCCGGGCGCAGGTCCTCGCGGCCACCACGGACCTCACCATCGACACGCCCTACATCCGCGGAGTGCACTGGACCGCCGACAACCACCAGGGCATGAAGCAGGCGCGGATCACCAAGCTGGTGAACGGGCAGTTCGTGGACGTCAAGGACTTCGCCCCGGTCCCGGGCTCGTCGACCTGACCGTCGTGTTCGCACCCCTGACGACCTGATCGACCCACGTCCGGTGGGGATGGCGCCGCCAGCCCACCGGACGCCATGACCACCGCGGCGACGCCGCGCGACGGAGCGGGAGGAAGGGCGTGGAGCTCTTCGAGACAAGCGTCATCCTCGGGGTGACGATCGGGCTGGTGTACGCACTCTCCGGCGCCGGACTGGTGGTGATCTACCGGACCTCCGGCTACGCCAGCTTCACCCAGGGGGACATCGCCGCGGTGTCGCTCTACGTCGGGCTCTTCGCCTACCAGAGCGGCCTGCCGTACCCGGTCATGGCAGTGCTCGTCGTGGCGGTCGGCGCCCTCGTCGGCGGGCTGATCGGCGGCTTCATCGTGGTGCCGCTCGAGCGGTACGGGCCGCTGACCGCCGCCCTTGCCACGATCGGTGTCGGGCTGGCAATCCAGGGCACCGAGAACATCGTACTGAATCCGGACCCGGTGGCCTTCCCCTCGGCGGGAGACGACCCGGCGCTGACCATCGGGCCGGTGACCCTGTCGGTGGCCAATGTCGTCCAAGCCGTGATCTGCATCGCCCTGTTCGCCGTGCTCGGGCTCGCCTTCCGGTTCAGCCGGACGGGGATCGCGATGCGGGCGGCCAACGACAACCCCGCGGCCGCCGGGCACGTCGGCCTGCCGGGCAAGCGGCTGAAAGTGATCAGCTGGGTGCTCGCGGGTGGGCTCGCCGGCATCACCGGGCTGTTCGTGGCCCCGCTGTACTCGCTGAGCCCGACCAGCGTCAACGCCATCCTGGTGTTCGGCTTCGCCACCGTCGTGCTCGGCGGCTTCGAGAGCATCACCGGTGCCCTGGTGGCCGGCGTGATCATCGGGGTCGCCAGCAACCTCGTTGCGGCGTACCTCGACCCGCAGCTCGTGACGTTCGGCGTCTACGCCCTCGTGCTGTGCGTCCTGCTGTTCCGTCCCTACGGCCTGCTCGGCCGCCGTCCTCTCGTGAGGGTCTGAGATGACATCCACGACCGAGACCGACACCTCCGCGAACGATTCCCGACCGCCCGAGCCCTCGACCGAGGGACGGTTCGGGTCGCTCAACCTGCGGACGGCCGTCGCCACGGGCCGAGGGGTCCTGGCACGGTACCGGTACCTCAGCCTGCTGGTGCTGGCCGTCGTCGTCGTCGTACTGGGCCTCACAGGCAACGCGGGATTTCGCTACAGCCTGATCCTCGCCACGGCCTACGGCCTGGTCGTCCTCGGCAACAGCGCCACCGCCGCGACCCTCGGCGAGATCAACCTCGGTGGCCTCGCCTTCATGGCCGTCGGTGCCTACACGATGGCGAACCTGCTCGAGCAGGGCGTCCCCGGGCTGGTCGCGTTGCTGCTCTCCGGCGTCGCGGCGGCGATCGTCGGGCTGGTGCTCGCGATACCCACCACGCAGCTGCGCGGGATCTCCACGGCGCTGGTCACCTTCGCCCTCGCCTACTCGATCAGCGACCTCGCCACCTACCTCCGCCCGGTGACCAACGGCGACGAGGGGAAGTTCCTGCCCGCCGACCTCGAGCTGGGCGGCATGCTGATCAGCGGTTCCAACGAGGGGCTGTTGATCCTGGCCGCCGTCCTGATGGTGCTCGCGGGTGCCGCCCACATTGCGCTGCTCAACGGCCGCGCGGGCCGCGTGGCGATCTCCGTGGGCGAGGTCGAGCGGGCCTCGGCCATCTTCGGGACCCCCATCCGCCCGGTCCAGCTCCTGGTCTGGGTGTGGGCCGCGTTCCTCGGCGGGATCGGGGGCGCGGTCTACGGCCTCGCCGTGGGTTTCGTCAGCGCGTCCCAGTGGCAGGTGATGCTGTCCATCTTCGTCTTCGTGGGCGGGCTCGTCGGTGGCACCCGCAGCGCGGCTGGTTCCTGGGTCGGCGGCATGATCGTCGGCGCGCTGCCGGTCTGGCTGCAAGGCGTCGTCCCTCCCACGGCCACCACCCTCGTGTACGGGGTGGTACTGGTGCTGGCACTGCTGGTCGGCGGCCGAGGGTTGGCCGAGTTCGCCGAACGTCTGGGCGTCGAGGGTTGGCTGCGGCTGAGGAGGACCCGATGAGCGAGGAGACCGGTGGCCTCCGCGCCCGGGGCATCGTGATGGCCTTCGGCGGGAACGTCGCGCTTAACGGAGTGGACATCGACCTCCCCGCGGGAACCTGGACCGGTCTGATCGGACCCAACGGGTCGGGCAAGACGACCCTGCTGAACGTGCTCAGCGGGGTCTACCGCCCGTCCGCGGGGACGGTCGAGCTCGCCGGTAGGAGTGTCGACGGAGCGCGCGCCGGTCGACTCGCCCGCGCCGGCATCGTCCGGACCTTCCAGCATCCTCAGCTGGCCGAGAGCCTGACCATCCGGGAGAACATGCTGCTCGGAGTGGACCTGCGCCGCCGACGGACGGGTGCCGAGGGCATCGACGAGGAGGTCGCGGAGCTGCTCGACGTCTTCGGCTGTGCGAAGTACGAGGGTTATTTGCCCGCTCAGGCACCCTACGGGATCCGGAAGGCCGTCGAGCTGGCCCGCGCGGTGGTGGCCGATCCAGTGGTGCTGCTGCTGGACGAGCCTGCAGCGGGGCTGAGCAAGGACGAGCGGGCCGAGCTCGTGGCGTCGTTGCGCTGGGTCCGGGACCGCAAGCCCGACCTCGCCGTCTGCCTCATCGAGCACGACGTGCGACTCGTCGCGGCAGTCTGTCCGGCCATCCAGGTCCTGAACTTCGGCAAGGTCCTCGCGGTCGGATCTGCGACCGAGGTACTCACGACACCGGCGGTGCAGGAGGCCTATCTCGGTCGGTCCGGCCGCCATCTCGAGCGCGAAGGGAGCTCGTCCTGATGCTCGAGGTCAGCACACTCCGTGGGGGATACCGCGAGGGCGTCACCGTCTTCGACGACATCTCCTTCTCCCTCAGCGGCGGAGCCATCGGCTTCATCGGACGCAACGGAGCCGGCAAGACCTGCCTGGCGCAGACGTTGTCGGGCGGCTTGCGCAGCACGGGCGGCAGCGTCGTGCTCGACGGCCGCGACATCACCTCGCTCTCGTCACGGGGGAAGGTGCGAGCAGGTGTCTCCCTCGTTCCGGAGGGCAGGCTCGTGTTCGGGCAGCTCACGGTGCGGGAGAACCTCGTCGTCGCGGCGCACGCGGCGGGGCGGTCGAACGAGCGGATCGGGCAGTTGGAGGACCAGTTCCCCGTGCTGGGGCGGAAGCGGGCGAAGTCCGCCGCGTCCTTGAGCGGTGGCGAACAGCAACTCCTGGCCATCGCTCGGGCGCTCATCCAGGACCCGAAGGTCATCGTGCTCGACGAGCCGTCGCTCGGACTGTCGCCGGTGGCCGTCGACGAGCTGACGGCCACCCTGCGCACGGTGGTGACCGAGACCGGACAGTCCATGGTTCTCATGGAGCAGAACGGTGAGCTCCTGACCGGCCTGTGCGACGAAGTGGTCCTGGTCGAGCAGGGGCTTGCGGTGCGACGCCTCGACATGCGCAACGACGAGGACCAGAACGCGCTCTTCGAGTCGTACCTGGGCGTGTGAGGTGTCCCCGAAGGCGAGCAGTGGTGCACGAGCCGGACGCGGGTCCGCTCCGACGAGGTCAGCGTCTCTCGCCTCCCTGGCCCACGTCGTCGGTGCGGCGTGCGCGAAGGCGACGGGGACAGCGGGCAACAACGCGATGACGGAGTCGTCGCGACTTCGGGGAGGAGGCTGGGCAGTGGGCGCGTACGAAGACGTTCTCCGGGCCGCGATGCAGGACCGGGAGGGGTTCTGGCTGGAGGCCGCGCGGGTGTTGGAGTGGGAGCAGGCGCCGAGCAGGGCGCTGGACGAGTCCCGCCCGCCCTTCTACCGGTGGTTCCCCGACGGGGAGATCAACGTGGCGCACAACGCGCTGGACCGGCACGTCGCTGCCGGTCGGGGTGAGCAGGCGGCGTTGATCTACGACTCGCCGGTGACCGGCACGCAGCGCACCTACACCTACGCGCAGCTGCGCGACGAGGTCGCCGTCTTCGCCGGGGTGCTGCGCGAGCTGGGCGTCGGGCCCGGGGACCGCGTCGTGATCTACATGCCGATGGTGCCCGAGGCCGCGATCGCGATGCTCGCGTCTGCGCGGCTGGGTGCGGTGCACTCGGTGGT
>NZ_JBEZDN010000120.1:19916-25257 GCF_040648315.1 Pseudonocardia sp. NPDC049154 | reverse complement strand
GGCGTGGCTGGCGCGGGCGCGCGCCGAGCGGGACCGCGTGCGCGGCGAGGCCGACGCCGCCACCTGGACCGGCGTGCTCGAGGCCTTCGGCTACGGCGAGCCGTACCGGGAGGCCGAGGCGCGGGTCCGGCGGGCCGAGGCGCGGCTGGCCGCCGCGGGCCGCACCGAGGACCGGGCGGCGGCCGCCCGGCTGCGGGAGGAGGCCGTCGCCGACCTCGACGCCGCGATCGGGGCGGCCGAGCGGCTCGGCGCCGAACCGCTCCGGGCGCGAGCGACGGACGTCCGCGAGCGCGCGGGGTCGCGGCGGCCGCGCCCGGAGCCCGTCGCGGAGGGGGCCGGACCCCTCACCCCGCGGGAGGCCGCGGTCCTGGCGCTGGTGGCCGAGGGACGCACCAACCGGCAGGTCGGCGAGGCGCTCTACATCAGCGAGAAGACCGTGAGCGTCCACCTCTCGCGGGTCACGGCGAAGCTCGGCGCCGCGGGCCGCACGGACGCCGTCGCGATCGGGTACGAACGGGGCCTCATCCCTCCCCGATCTACCGTTCAGTAACTATGGTGTGCGAGGCGCCGGTCACCGCGGACCGGCAGGAGGGACCGCATGCATGTCCACTGACGCGACCACCACGGATCAGACGGCCCTCGACCCGGGACGCCCGGACCTCTCGGACGTCGAGGGGTTCTGGACCGTCCCCGTCGAGGAGCGCGCCGCCGCGTTCGCGTGGCTGCGCACCCACGAGCCGATCCCCTTCTACCCCGAGCCGGACTTCGGCCATCTGGAGCCGGGCCCGGGGTTCTTCGCGCTGACCCGGCTCGACGACGTCGTCGAGGCCAGCCGGACCCCGCAGGTCTTCACGTCGGGCTCGGGCTCGACCTCGGTCGTCGACCAGCCGCCGGAGTTCGCGGAGTTCTTCGGATCCATGATCAACATGGACGACCCGCGGCACGCCCGGCTGCGCCGGATCGTCTCGCGCGGCTTCACCCCGCGCCGGCTCGCCCAGCTTACCGAGGACGTGCAGCGGTCGGCGACCCGGATCGTCGACGACGTCATCGACCGCGGCGAGTGCGACGCGGTCACCGAGATCTCCGCCCGGCTGCCGCTGAAGATCGTCTGCGACATGATGGGCATCCCCGAGAGCCAGCACCGCTTCGTGTTCGACCGCACGAACGTGATCCTCGGGGCGCAGGACCCGGAGTACGTGCCGGAGGGCACGGACGTCATCACCGCCCTGCTCACGGCGGGTGGCGAGCTCGCGGCGCTGATGAAGGACCTGGGCGCGGCACGGGAGGCGAACCCCACGGACGACGTCACCTCCGCGCTGGTCAACGCGGAGGTCGACGGCGAACGGCTCACCCCGGACGAGCTGGCCAGCTTCTTCGTCCTGCTGGTGGTCGCGGGCAACGAGACCACCCGCAACGCGATCAGCTGGGGCCTGAAGTTCCTCACGGACAACCCGGAGCAGCGCGAGGCCTGGCTCGCCGATCTCGACGGCGTCACGCCGACCGCGATCGACGAGATCGTCCGGCTGGCCTCGCCGGTCATCTACATGCGGCGCACGCTCGCCCGGGACGCGGTGCTCGGCGGCAAGGAGCTCGCGGCGGGCGACAAGGTCGCCCTCTTCTACTGGGCGGCGAACCGCGACCCGGCGCACTTCCCGGACCCGGACCGGTTCGACGTGCGGCGCTCGCCGAACCCGCACGTCGGCTTCGGCGGGCCCGGCCCGCACTTCTGCCTCGGCGCCCACCTGGCCCGCCGGGAGATGGCGGTGATGTTCCGCGAGCTGCTCACCCGCGTCCCGGACATCCACGTCACCGGGGAGCCGCAGCGGCTGCGGTCGATGTTCATCAACGGCATCAAGCACCTGCCGGTCTCCTTCACCGCCGGCGGGGCTCGGTGAACTACCCCGAGGTGCCGGTCGGCGCGGTGCTCGCCGGGTCGGCGCGCCGCTACGGCGACCGCGTGGCGGTGCACTACTCCGGCCGCGACCTGACCTACGCCCAGCTGTTCGCGCGGGCCTCGGCGTTCGCGCACGCCCTGCGCGAGCAGGGCGTCGGCCGGGGCGACGTGGTCGCGATCCACCTGCCGAACTGCCCGCAGTACGCGATCGCCTACTACGGCATCCAGCTCGCCGGGGCCACGTTCACGCCGGCCAACCCGCTGCTGCCGCCCGCGGACCTCGCGGCCCAGCTGGCCGACGCCGGCGCCGTCGCCATGGTGAGCTGGGAGGCGGCGTACCCGGCGTTCGCCGCGGTGCGGGACCAGACGCGGGTCAAGTTCGCGCTGGTCACCAACCGGGAGCAGGCCGTCGACCCCGCCGTGCGGCTCACCCCGCAGGGCGCGACGGACTTCGAGGAGTTCCACGCGCAGGCGCCCACCGAGCCGCCGGCCGTGGAGATCGACGTCCACCGCGACCTCGCCCACCTCGCCTACACCGGCGGCACCACCGGGCGGTCGAAGGGCGTGCAGCTGCCGCACCGCAACGTGGTGGTCAACGTCCTGCAGTACGCCGTCGCGGGCTCCGGCGCCCGGCCGGAGCTCGACGAGCACGGCGGTCTCCGGCTGGCCGACCAGGGCCCGGGCGAGGAGTTCCCGGTGCGGTTCGGCACCGGCGTCGTCGTCAACATCACGCCCTGGTTCCACGCGATGGGCACGGTCGGCGGGCTCAACATCCCGCTCCTGTCCGGCACCACCAGCGTGCTGCACGAGCGCTTCGACCCGGCCGCCTACCTGGCGGACGTCGAGCGGTTCGGGGCCACCTCGATGGGCGGCGCCCCGCCGCTCTACGCCGCGCTGCTGCGGCACCCGGACTTCGCCACGCGGGACCTGTCGTCGGTCCGGGCGCTCAGCTCGGGCGCGGCCCCGCTGCCCGTCGAGCTGATCGAGGCGCTGCAGCGGCGGCTGGGCGAGGACCTCGTGATCGTGGAGGGCTACGGGCTCACCGAGGTCACGATGGGCGCCACGCAGAACCCGTCCGCGCGCTCGGCGGTGCGCAAGGCCGGGAGCGTCGGCCCGCCCGTCGCCGACACCGAGGTCCGGATCGTCGACGACGAGGGGAACCCGGTACCGGTGGGCACCGAGGGCGAGGTCTGCATCCGCGGGCCGCAGGTCATGGTCGGGTACAAGGACCGGCCGGAGGAGACCGCGGCGGCGCTGCGGGAGGGCTGGCTGCACACCGGCGACGTCGGCGTCCTCGACGAGGACGGCTACCTGCGGATCGTCGACCGCAAGAAGGACATGCTGCTCTACAAGGGCTACAACGTGTACCCGCGCGAGCTGGAGGAGCTGCTGTTCCGGCAGCCGGGCGTGGTCGGGGCCGCCGTCGTGGGCCGGCCGGACGTGGCCGTCGGCGAGCAGCCGGTGGCGTTCGTGGTGGCGCCGGGCCGCACGGAGGCCGAGGCCGCGAAGCTGATGGATGCGGTGAACACGCAGGTCCTGCCGTACAAGCGGCTGCGCGAGATCCGGCTCGTCGACGAGATCCCGGTGTCGGCGGCGGGGAAGGTGCTCAAGAGGGAGCTGCGGGAGCGCCTGTGAGTGGTGATCGTTCCGGCCGAATGTCGGCGGCCGGACGGTCGAGTCCGCGACCGGCACGTGTCGTCAGATCTGACGACACCGATCGGGTGAGGCGGCCGGGGTGCGTTAACGGAGGTGTGTGACGTCCCGATGAACCGGGCGTGACCGTGCTGCCTGCCGCCTCGGCCCTCCGCCCCGTGCCGGCCCCGCGCGGCGCCGGTTCCGAGGACCGCACCGTCGTTCTTCCGGCGGTTCCGGGTCAGCGTGGACCGCGGCACGGTGGGGGTCGCGGCGAGAGCCGCCGAGCGCACCCCGGCCGCTCGCACACCCACGGCGAACACCGGGCCGACCGCATGCCGGCGGCACCGGTGGAGGGGTTGCTGCGCCCCGTGCCGGCACAGCACGTCGAGCGGGGGCACCGCCGGGTCTCCCCGGCGCTGCACGGCGCCGCCTCGGCGGCATACACGGTTGCTGCACGGGCAGGGAGCCTCGCGACGCTCGCGGCGATGCTGGTGCTGGGCGGTGCCGTGGCCGCGTCGGCCGACGGCACGGTGCCGAGCGGTCCGGCGACGACCACCGTGACGACCCTGCAGGAGCCCGCCCCGTAGGACGGGCCCGGGGGAGTCAGGCCGCGACGCCGTCCTGGTTGAGCGGCGTCTTGAGCACATGGTCGACCAGCCGCATCACGAGCTGGCCGCCGCCGAGCCGGTAGCCGAACTCCTCCCAGGTCAGGAGCTCACGGGAGAGCACCTCACCGACGGGACCGGGGTACAGGCGGGTGACCCGGAACGCGGCAGCACGCAGCCGCATCTTCTCGTGATGGTCCATGGGGACGGGACTCATTCCACTCACCTCCGTGGAGGAAGGACGTGCGGGCCGGCGCGCGCTCAGCGCTGAGTCGCCATCCGTGGTGTTCCATCGTGACTCACCCCGTTGACCGGCAGGTGTCATCATACCCGAAGAGTGACGAGTATCTCACTCTGAGCGCACGAACTGTCAGAACGCGACTACCCCCCGCGCACATGATCACTCCACGGGTGGTCCATGCCACACCGGCGGCCGTCCCGCGGGCCCTACGGTTCCGGTCATGAGCACCCGCACGACCGACGTCCTGTGGAGCGACGTCGAGGGCGTCCACGCCGCGATCCTCGCCCACCCGTTCGTCACCGGGCTGACCGACGGCACGCTGCCGCACTCGGCCTTCCGGCACTACATCGTCCAGGACGCCCACTACCTGCGCGGATACGCCCGCGCGCTCGCGCTGTGCGCGGCCAAGGCGCCCGGCGAGGACGACCTCGCCATGTTCTGTGCCCACGCCGCCGGCGCGATCGCCGCGGAGCAGGAGCTGCACGCCGAGCTGCTCGGCAAGCTCGACCTCACGGCGGAGCAGGCGGAGGCGCTGCCGGTCGCGCCGGCCACCCAGGCGTACGTGAGCTACCTGCTCGCCACCGCGTACTCCGGCTCCTACGCGGAGGCGGTCGCGGCGGTGCTCCCCTGCTACTGGATCTACGCGAAGGTCGGCCAGCACCTGCTCGAGGCCGGCTCCCCCGATCCGCTCTACGCCCGCTGGATCGCCACCTACGGCGGCGAGGAGTTCCAGGCCGTCGTCGACGCCGTGCTCGCTGCCACCGACCGGATCGGCGAGTCGGTCTCCGGGGCCGAGCTCGCCCGGATGCGGGCGCACTTCACCACGACGAGCCGGTACGAGTGGATGTTCTGGGACGGCGGCTACCGCGAGGAGACCTGGCCCGTCTGAACCCGCTGTGCGCGGTAAGTGGTGCCGGAGCACCACAAAAACCCCCCCGGCCCCGCAGCCCAGGTGAACGCCGGGAG
>NZ_JBEZDN010000120.1:0-19906 GCF_040648315.1 Pseudonocardia sp. NPDC049154 | reverse complement strand
TCTTGTTGTTGTGTTTTTTGTGGGCGGGGTCCTCCCCGCTGCCGCCGTCCCAGTACTTACCCGCGGGGGGGGTTTGTTGCCTGCCGGAGCACCACTTACCGCGCACGGGCGCGTCAGCGCTGGTCAGCGCTGGTCGAAGCGGTCCGGGATCAGCAGGTGCAGGACGAACCCCACGATCGCGACGACGATGGCGCCCCAGAACCCCGGCCAGAAGCCGTCGACCACGAACGGCAGGCCGATCCGCGAGGCGAATGAGCCGACCAGCCAGAACAGCAGGGCGTTGATCACCAGGCCGAACAGCCCGAGCGTGAGGATGTAGAGCGGGCAGCTCAGGATCTTGATCACGGGCTTGAGGAACGCGTTGACCAGACCGAAGATCAGCGCGACCACGACCAGGGTGCCCACCCGGGCGCCGGTGGTGGTGCCGCCGAGCTCGATGCCGTCGACCAGCCAGGTGGCGACCCACAGCGCGATCGCGACCACGACCACCCGGACGACGAACGCGAGGACCCACGAGCCCTCGCGCTCGTCCACCCAGCTCACGAGACCACCGCCTGCGATACCAGCACCCGCAGCTGCGGGCGGATCGGGTGGGTGCTCGACGGCATCAGCTGGGTCATGAAGACCACGGAGAGCTCCTCGACCGGATCGACGTAGAAGGCCGTGCTGGCCAGCCCGCCCCAGCCGTACTCCCCGAGCCCCTGCAGCTGCTTGCCCGCCGCGGGGTCGACCACGACCGAGAACCCCAGCCCGAAGCCCGTCCCCTGGTAGGTGGACTCCGCGAAGATCGGCCGGCCGATGGTCTCCAGGTCGGCGCCGCCCGGCAGGTGGTTGCGCGTGGCGTAGGCGAGGGTGCGCGGGCCGAGCAGGCGCACGCCGTCGAGCTCGCCGCCGCGCGCGAGCATCTGGGTGAAACGGTGGTAGTCGTGCAGCGTCGAGGCCAGCCCGCCGCCGCCGGACAGGAAGGTCGGCTCGCGGGTGATCGCCTCGGCCATCGCCCCGCTGCGGACCAGCCCGCCGCCGGGCTTCGGCAGGTACAGCGTGGCGAGCCGCGCCAGGTCCTCCTCGCCGGAGACGTGGAAGCCGGTGTCGGTCATGCCGAGGGGGTCGAGGATCCGCTCGCGGAAGAAGGCGTCGAGCGACATGCCGGAGGCGACCTCGACGACCCGGCCGAGCACGTCCGTCGAGACGCCGTAGTTCCACTCGCTGCCCGGCTGGAACAGCAGCGGCAGGCTCGCCCAGGTGTCGCAGGCGGTGGCGAGGTCGTGCCCGCGCGGGGCGCCGAACTCGTGGCCCTTGCCGCGGTACATCTCGTCGACCGGGTGGGCGTGGTGGAAGCCGTAGGTGAGCCCGGAGGTGTGGGTGAGCAGGTGGTGGACCCGGATCGGCTCGACCACGGGCTCGGTGCCGGGGTTGAGCGCGGAGCCGGAGCGGTAGACGCGGGTGTCGGCGAAGGCCGGGATGTACCGCGAGACCGGGTCGGTGAGCTCGAGCGCGCCCTCCTCCCACAGCATCAGCGCCGCGACGGACGTGATCGGCTTGGTCATCGAGTAGATGCGCCAGATCGTGTCGTCGGTGACGGGGAGCCCGGCCTCGACGTCCCGGAGGCCGTGGTGCGCGACGTACGCGACCTTCCCGCGCCGTGCGACGGCGACGGACCAGCCGGCGAGCTTGCCGGCGTCGACGTACTTCGCGAAGTGCGACTCGATGCGGTCCAGCCGCTGCGCGTCGAGCCCGACCTCGCCCGGCTCGACCTCGGTCTTCAGAGCGCTCACGATCTCGACACTACCCACGATCACCGGGCGGGCGTGAGCACCGCGCGGCCCAGCCAGCGGCAGGCCAGCAGGGCCAGCTCGAGATCGATCCGGCCCTCGGTCAGCGGCCGCCCGCGCTCCCGTTCGGCCCGGCTCACCCGGTAGCGCACCGAGTTCTTGTGCATGGTCAGGTGATCGGCCGCCGTGGTGTAGCTGCCGCCGGCCGCGAGGAACACGCGGAGGGTCTCGCGCAGCCGGGCGCGCTGCGGGTCGTCCGCGGCGAGCCCGCCCAGGGTGTCCGCCACCCAGGTGCGGGCGGCGTCGAGATCGGCGCAGAGCAGGGCGACCGCGCCGACGTCGGCGAAGGTCGTGATCGTCCGGGCGTCGTCGCCCGCGGCGAGGGCCACGGTCTGGGCACGGACGGCCTGGCGGTGGCTCTCCCGGAACCCGGCCACCCCGGTCCCGGGTTCACCGACGGCGATCCGCACGGTCTGCCCGTTCTCCTCGGCGAGCGCGGCCACCGCCCTGGTCAGGTCTCCCACCGAGGAGTCCCGGCCGAGCGGCAGCCAGGCCCAGGTCGTCGCATGGTCGTAGGCGACGCAGAGCGGGCGGCTGCGGCAGCCGGTCCGCTCGGCCAGCGTCCCGACGAGCCGGACGACGGCCGCGCCCTCCCCCTCGCCGGACCAGGCGACCAGCGCGAGGTGCCGCCCGCGCAGCCCGTACCCCAGGGTGGTCTCGAGGGCGTCGAGGTCGGCGGGGCCGTCGCCGTCGAGCAGGGCCCGGACCCGGCCCGCCCGCAGCGTGTCCCGGTTGGCGAGCCAGCGCTCGCGCTCCTCCTCGTAGACCTCGGCGACCTGCTGGCAGATCCAGTCGACGTAGCCGAAGGTGTCGCCGACCATCCGCCGCGCGACGCCGAGCGCCACCACCGGGTCCTCCCGGCGCCGGTCGAGCTCGGCGAACATCCAGCGCAGCAGCCGGTCGTGGCCCACCCGGTAGGCGCGGAGCAGGGCGTTGACCGGGACCCCGCGCTGGGCGAGCCGGCGGGCGTACTCGAAGGCGGCCGACGGCGGCTCGACCCGCTCGGCCGGGATCTCGTGCGCCAGCATGTGCAGGATCGTCTCGACGTTGCCCTCCACGGAGGCGCCGAGCAGCTCGACGATCCGCGGGTCGCCGTCGAGCTCGGCGATCTCGGTGGCCATCAGCTGGCGCAGGTCGAGCGCGATCTCGACGACGCGCCGGCCCAGCGCGACGGCGATCGCCCGGACGCAGCCGCCCACCTGGGCGAGACCGGCCGGGGAGACGTCCGTCGACGATGGCGGCACCCCCACACAGTACGTTCTGCTGAACGTTTGACAAGTCTCCGCACCGACGAGCCCGGCCGGGTGCGACGCCGGCGCCGTTGCCTGCGTCGCACCCGGCCGGAGGTCGGTGCGGACCGCCCTGGTCAGGGGGCGGGAACGAGGTCGTAGTCCGCCACGTCGAGCTCCCGGGTGGCCGCCCGGTAGTCCTCGACGCTGCCCTTCCAGTTGTTGGTGATCCGTCCGTCGGCCGTCTTGTACCAGCTGTTGCAGCTGCCGGCGAAGGAGCTGTCCCGCAGCTCGCGCTGCAGGTCGGCGTTGTACTCGTCCTGCGCCTCGGCCCGGACCGAGAGCGCCGCGCCCTTCTCCTTCCCCGCGGCCAGGCCCTGCAGCACGTACTCGAATTGGCACTCGAGCATCGCGATGATCGAGTTGTGGCCGAGGTTCGTGTTCGGGCCGTAGAGCATGAACAGGTTCGGGAAGCCGGTGACGGTGATCCCGAGGTAGGCCTGCGGGCCGTCCCGCCAGGCCTCCGCGAGCTGCAGGCCGTCGCGGCCGCGGACGTCGAGCGCGCTGTTGAAGGACAGCGTCTCGAAGCCGGTGGCGTAGACGATCACGTCCACCTCGTGCAGCACGCCGTCGGCGGTCCGCACGCCCTCGGGCTCCACGCCCACGAGCTTCTCGGTCACCAGCTGCACGTTGTCGCGCACCAGCGCCGGGTAGAAGGTGTCCGCGATGATGATCCGCTTGCAGCCGATCGGGTAGTCCGGCCAGAGCTTCGCGCGCAGCTCCTCGTCCGGGACCTGGGCCTCGAGGTGGGCGCGGGCGGCGGCGGTGAACTCGGCGGCCACGTCCGTGCCCTGCTTCATCGCCCCCATCCAGCCCTCGTGCTCCCAGTAGAAGCCGTCGCGGCTCTCCTGCAGGGCGGCGCGGTCGCGGTAGTTCTCCCGCTCCCCCGGGTCGTACGGGCGGTCTTCGCGGGGCACCACGTAGTTGGGCGTCCGCTGGAACACGATCAGCTCGCCGGCGACCTCGGCCACCTCCGGGATGAGCTGCGCCGCGCTGGCCCCGTTGCCGATGCACGCGACGCGCTTGCCCCGCAGGTCGACGTCGTGGTTCCAGCGGGCCGAGTGCCACGACTCGCCGCGGAAGGTCTCCCGGCCGGTGATGTCGCGGAAGGTGGGCCGGTTGAGCTGGCCCCACGCCGTGACCAGGGCCCGGGCGACGACGTCCTCGCCCTCGGACACCGCGATCCGCCAGACGCCCTCGGCCTCGTCCCAGTGCGCCGCCGTCACCTCGGTGTTCAGCCGGATGCGCGGCGCGAGGTCGAGCCGGTGGACGAGGCGGTCGATGTGCGCCTTGATCTCCGGCTGGAACGCGAACACCCGGCTCCAGTCCGGCTGCTCGTCGAAGGAGAACCAGTACAGGTGCGACTGCACGTCGCACGAGGCGCCGGGGTAGGTGTTGTCCCGCCAGGTGCCGCCCCAGTCGCCCGCCTTCTCGAGCAGCACGAACGAGTCCTCGCCGGACTGCAGCAGCCGCTCGGCCATCCCGAGGCCGCCGAGTCCTGCACCCAGGACCGCGACCTCCACGCGCTGCGTCACGCGCCGGCCTTCCGCACCGCGTCGGCGATCTCGTCGATGATCCCGGCACCCGACGGCGTGGCGCCGAGGGTCCACAGGAAGTCGTGCAGCATGCCGTCGAACCGCGTGAGGGTGACGGGCACGCCGGCGGCCTCGAGCTTGCGGGCGTAGTTCTCGCCCTCGTCGCGCAGCGGGTCGAACTCCGACGTCGCGACGTAGGCCGGCGGTAGGCCGGACACGTCCTCGCGGCGACCCGGGCACAGGTAGTCGAGGTCGTCGCTCTGCGCGCCCAGGTAGTGCGCCCAGAACCACTCCATCGCGCCGCGGGTGAGCAGGTAGCCGTCGGCGTTCTGCTCGTAGGACGGCGTCGAGAAGTCGAAGTCCGTCACCGGGTAGAGCAGCAGCTGCGCGGCGATCGCGGGGCCGCCGCGGTCCTTCGCCGCCTGGGCGACGGACGCGGCCAGGTGCCCGCCCGCCGAGTCGCCGGCAACGATCAGCCGGTCCGGGTCGGCGCCGAGGTCCGCGGCGTTCTCGGCGGCCCAGACGGTGGCCGCGTAGCAGTCGTCGAACGCGGCGGGCGCGACGTGCTCGGGCGCCAGCCGGTAGTCGACGGACACGATCACGGCGCCGCTGCGGTTGGCGATGCTGCGCAGCGGGCGGTCGACGATGTCCAGGTCGCCGATCACCCAGCCGCCGCCGTGGAAGTAGACGACCAGCGGCGTGGGGCCGTCGCCGTCGGGGGTGTAGATCCGGACCGGGATCTGGCTCGCGGGGCCCGTGATGCGGCGCTCGTCCACCGCGATCGCTTCCGGCTCGCCCTGCAGGTCGAGGAAGCCCTTCGCCGCGGCGCGGGCCATCGGCACCGTCATCTGCGGGAACGGCGGCATGCCTTGCTCGGCGAGGGCGTCGAGCAGGGTCTGGGCTTCGGGGTGGACGGGCAACGCTGCCTCCTGGGTCCGATGCGGTGCTCGGTGTCCCCTGCACCGTGACATCGGTCACGCGGTCGACCTTCGTGTCGGGGGTACGAAACCCGCCGCCGTCTTCGTCTCCCCGGCACGTCGATACGCCTGCCTCAGCCGTCGACGCGCGTGCCCGAGCCCTCGCGGGAGGCTCCCCGCCGGCCGAGCCGGGCCCGGTAGGCCGCGAGCACCTCCCGCGTCTCCTCCTCCGCGAAGACGCCCGCGAACTCCTGGACGCTCCGGTCGGCGCCCTCGGCCAGCCCGGTGTTCTGCCACGTCTCGAACAGGCGTTTCTGTGCCGCGAGCACGGTGCGGGTGTGCCCGCCGACCTTGGCGAGCAGTTCCTCGACGGCACCCGCCAGCCCGGACGGCTCGACGACGGCGTTGCACAGGGTGCCGAGCTGGTCGACCGGGTAGAGGTCCCCGGTCAGCACGATCTCCTTGGCCAGCGCCAGCCCGACGTGCTGCTGCAGCAGCGCCGCGTCGACCACCGAGGGGATGCCGAGCTTCACCTCCGGCAGCCCGAACGCCGCCCGCGTGGTCGCCACGCGGAGGTCGGCGGCCAGGGCGAGCTCGAACGCCGCGCCGATGCACGGCCCGTCGACGGCCACGAGCACCGGCACCGGCGCCGTCCGGACCGCCCGCAGCAGGTCGCGCAGCCGTGCGATGAAGGCCTCCGCGTCGGCGACCGAGGAGAGGGCCAGGAACTCGTCGACGTGCACGCCGGCGGAGAACACGGGGCCGGCGGCGTCGACCACGACGGCCCGGGTGTCCGGGCCGAGCCGTGCGGGGTCGACGGCGGCGTGCAGGTCGCGGACGTCGCCCGCGGTCAGGGCGTTGCGCGCCTCGGGCCGGTCGAGGGTGACCCGGCGCACCGGGCCGTCGTCGGTGACGTTCATCCGGTCATCCTGACCGCGGCACCCCTGCCGGGTCATGATGAGGGTCATGGGGGACCTGCCCGACGGTGATCTCCGGGGCGACGCCGAGGTCCTGCACGCCCTGTTCCGCCGTCGGGACTCGGGCAGCCGCCCCGGCGCCCGCACGGACGGCCACCGCATCGCGCTCGTCGTCGGCGGCGGCGGGATGCGCGGGGCCTACGCGGGCGGCATGGTGTGGGCCCTCGAGCAGGCGGGGCTCGCCCCGGCCTTCGACGTGGCCTACGGCAGCTCCGCCGGCGCCTTCGTGGCCACCGCGCTGCTGCTCGGGCACGGCTACGAGGCCTCCCGGATCTTCCCCGACGACATGGCCACCCGCGCCTTCGTCGATCCCCGCCGGCTCCGCACCCGCCGGCCGATGGTCTCGCTCGACCACCTCATCGACGAGATCCTGGTGCACAGCAAGCCCACCGACTGGGAGGCGCTGCGGGACAGCCCGGCCCCGCTGCGGGTCCTGGTCACCGACGCGGACGACATGACCCCGCACGCGCTCGGCGGGCTCGCGACCGCCGCGGACTGGCGGCTGGCCATGCGCGCGACGGCGGCGATCCCGCTGCTCACCGGGCCGCCCGTCGAGCTGCACGGGCGCCGCTGGATCGACGGCTCGATCGGCGACCCGCTGCCGGTGGCGCGGGCCCTGCGGGACGGGGCCACGCACGTCCTGGTCCTGCTCACCCGCACCGTCCCCGAGCTGCGCCGCTCCGACCCGACCGGCCGGACGCCGTGGTGGGCGCGCTCGATCGACCTGCTCGCCCCCGGGCTCGGCGCGATGACCCAGGACGTCCGGCGGCACGCGGACAGCCTCGACCTGCTCTCCGACGCCGCCCACCCCGACCGGTCCGACAGCCACCTGTTCGCCATCTCGCCCGACCGGTCCGCGGGGATCCGCGGCCTGACGATCGACGTCCCGCGCGTCGAGCTGGCCTCCCGGCTCGGCCACGACGCCGCCGCGGCCGTGCTGCGGGCGGTCGACCCCGGGCTCGTCCTCGCCCACCAGCGGGGTGGCGGCGTTCCGGACGATCCGGCCGACACCGATGAGTTCCGGGACGCAACGCGGTCCACCCCACGACGGACCGGGAGCGACCGGCCCGCGTGAGTCGTGGGGGGAGGCGGCCGCATGAGTGGCGGAGGCGGTACGACGCAGCCACCCGGCCGCCGCTTCGGCCGTCGTCGGATCGAGATCGCCCCGGGCGAGTCGCGGGCGCACGTGGAGGCGGAGTGGCGCGGCGTGCTCGTCGTCCTCGAGGCCGGGGAGATCGAACTGCGCTGCCACGCGGGCGGGCGCCGGCGGTTCGCCGCGGGCTCGGTGCTGTGGTTCACGGGGCTGAACCTGCGCACGGTGCACAACCCGGGCGCCGTCCCGGCGGTGATCCTCGCCGTCTCGCGGGGGACGGGGACCCCGGACGGGTGCACGGAGGACACGGGTTCGTGACGTCGACGGACCACGCCGGACACCTGCGCACGCGACCCTGGGTGGCATGACCATCGACCTGACCGTCGCTCAGGCCGAGTCGCGGTCCGCCGCGATCGCCGACCTGCTCGGCGCCCTGGAGGAGCTCACCTCGGCCTACCGCGGGCTGCCGGAGGACCAACGGGCCGGGCGGTGCTCCGCCGACGCGGACCGCATCACCGCCGAGGTGGCGCGGCACCTGTTCACCGCCCGCACCCGGCTGGCGTCGGACTACGGGCGGCGCCGGGCCTGACTCCTCGGTGCTGCTGGACGCGGACCCACCGCCGGTCCGCGGACGCACCTCAGCTCGCGCGCCTGGCCACCCGTTCGGCGAACGCCCGGACCCACCGCCGCTGCCAGGGCGTCTCGACGGCCCGGGGCCGGTAGTGCGCCCGGGCCCAGGCCACGGCCTCGGCGCCGGGATGCCCGGCCAGCACCGCCATGCACGCGATCACCGTGCCCGTCCGGCCGGTCCCACCCGTGCAGCTGACCTCCACCCGCACGCCCGAACGGGCGCGCTCGTAGGCGTCGACGATCGCGGCGGTGGCGCCGTCCCGGTCGCGGGGCACGCGGAAGTCCGGCCAGACGATCCAGGCCGCGGGCCAGTCCGGCTCGTCGTCGTGCCCGGGGCGGCCGAGGCAGAGGGAGAACTCGGGCAGCGGCCCGTCCGGCAGGGGGTCACGGCGGCCCCGGCCGCGGACCGGGGTGCCGTCGGGGAGCAGGACCGCGCCGTCCAGCTGGATCATTCCGTGATAATGCCCCTCCGTGGGATCGAGCGAGGCCCTGGTCGGGGCACTGCGCGCCGCGGGGTGCGTGTTCGCGGAGGAGGAGGCCGAGGTCCTGGCGGCGTCGGCGGGGTCCGCGGAGGAGCTGGAGGCGATGCTGGCCCGGCGCGTCGCGGGCGTCCCGCTGGAGCACGTCGTGGGGTGGGCGGAGTTCCGCGGGCTGCGGATCGTCGTCGAGGACGGGGTCTTCGTGCCGCGCCGGCGGACCGAGCTGCTCGTCGCGCAGGGGCTGGCGCTCGCTCGGATGCGGAGCCGACCACAAGCAGAGCCGGGAGCCGTGATCGTGGACCTCTGCTGCGGGTCGGGCGCGGTGGCGACCGCACTGGCCGCGGAGCTGCCGGGGGCCGAGGTGCACGCGGCGGACGTCGACCCCGCCGCGGTGCGCTGCGCGCGGCGGAACCTGGAGCCGCGCGGCGGACACGTCCACGAGGGTGACCTCGACGCCGCCCTGCCCGCCGACCTGCGCGGACGCGTCGACCTGCTGCTCGCCAACGCGCCCTACGTGCCCACGGCGGAGGTCCCGCTGATGCCGCCCGAGGCCCGCGACCACGAGCCGCTCACCGCGCTCGACGGCGGCGCCGACGGCCTCGACCTGCACCGCCGGATCGCCGCGCTCGCGCCCCGCTGGCTGCGCCCGGGCGGGCACCTGCTGATCGAGACCTCCCAGCGGCAGGCGCCGGGCACGGCGGCGGCGATGGTCGTGCACGGCATGGGCACCGCGATGACCCGCTCCGAGGAGCTCGACGCCACCGTCGTGATCGGGATCAGCGCCGGGGTGTCTCGACGACGACGTTCGTCGACTTGATCACCGCGACGGCGAGCGAGCCGGGCTGCAGCCCGAGCTCCTCGACCGCCTCCCGGCTCATCAGCGACACCACCCGGTGGGGCCCGCACTGCATCTCGACCTGGGCCATGACCTTGTCCGTGACGACCTCGGTCACCAGGCCGACCATGCGGTTGCGGGCGGAGGTGTGCACGTCCGACGGGTCCGGCGCCGCCGTCGCGTGCTCCCGGGTGAACGCCGCCAGCGAGGCCCCGTCCACGACCTTGCGTCGCGAGGCGTCGAGGTGCACCGGCAGCGTGCCGGCGTCGATCCACCGGCGCACCGTGTCGTCGCTGACCCCGAGCAGGCCCGCGACCTCCGAGATCCTGTACTCCGCCACCGCGCGGATGTTACGGCGGCCCGGCCGCCGCGTCTCCGCCGGTCAGGCGACGAGCACGGCGCGGGCGGTCTCGCCCGGCCCGGCCCCGCACCGCGCGAGCACCGTGCCGTCCGCCGCCCAGATCCCGGAGCGGCCCGCGGTGCGGTCGTAGCCGCCCCCGGTGGGGCCCGCGAAGCTCGCCACGACCACCGGGACGCCGTGGTCGCGGCCGATCCGCCGGGCCCGTTCCTCCTGCACCGCGGCGTCGTCCGGGGTGTCGACGGCACCCGCCACGTAGGCGTCGATCCCGAGCGCCGCCGTGCGCGCGGCCTGCTCCGGCACGCCCATGTCCCGGCAGACGGCGAGACCGAGCCGCCAGCCGTCGACCTCGACGACGCCGGGTCCCGTCCCGGCGGCGAAGTGCACCGGCTCCGCCCCGCCCAGGCACATCTTGCGGTAGGCGACCCGCGCGCCCGTGCCGTCGACGGCCAGCACGCCGAGCGAGCGGCCGCCGCCGTCGAGGGGCAGCGGGGCGCCGGCGAGGGCGAGGGCACCGGTGTCGGCGCACGCCTCGACCAGCGGCGCCAGCCGGGGATCGGCGGGGTCGAGGGCGGGGGCGTCGAGCTCGTAGCCGGTCAGCGACAGCTCGGGGAAGACGACCAGCCGCGCGCCGGCCCGGCGGACCGTGTCGACGTGGGCGCGGACGTTGGCCGCGACGTCCCGCGCGGTGCAGGGCGGTTGGGCGGCGACGACGGTCAGGGGCAGCCTCGGAGGCACGGCCGCACGCTATCCGGTGGCCCCCACTGCAAGGATCACCGCATGCACTGGACCACGCGGCCGGAGGGACCCGAGGACGCGCCCGCGGTGCGGCGGGTGGTGCTGGCCGCCTTCGACGCCCCCGGGGAGGCCGACCTCGTCGACGCCCTCCGCACCGATCCCGCGTGGATCGACGGGCTGTCGGTGGTCGCGGAGACGCCGGACGGGGAGATCGTCGGGCACGCCCTGCTGACCCGCTGCCACGTCGACGAGGTCCCGGCGCTCTGCCTCGCCCCCTGCTCCGTCCTGCCGGCCCACCAGCGGTCGGGCGCCGGGTCCGCCGCCATCCGCGCCGTGCTCGCGGCGGCGCGGGAGCGGGGCGAGCGGTTCGTGATCGTGCTGGGGCACCCGGACTACTACCCGCGCTTCGGCTTCGGCCGGGCCTCGGCCCACGGCATCCGGCTCACCGCGGAGGTGCCGGACGAGGCCCTCATGGCCCTCTCCCTCACCGACGACCCCCTGCCCGCGGGGACGGTGCGGTACGCAGCGCCGTTCGGCATCTAGGCTGGTTCCGACGCGCCGCGCGTCCCGGGATGAGGCTCGGCAGCCGGGTGCCGTCGGCGACGTCCGTGGGCCGGGTCCTCCGCGACGACCTCGAACGCCTGACGGCCCTTCGGAGCGGGGCGTTGGCCCCTGCCCGTCACCGGGCCCCGGCGGTGCGATGTGCGCCCGACAAGAGTGCCGTGAGGGAGCCGGTCATGAAGCGAGTCGTCGTCGACCATTTCGGCGGTCCCGAGGTCCTCGTGACGGTGGAGGACGAGGTTCCGCGGCCCGGCCCCGGTGAGGTCCTCGTCAGGGTTCTGGCCGCCGGCGTGTCGTTCACCGACGCGCAGCTGAGGGCGGGCACCTACCTGGGTGTGCCGAGGCCGCCCTTCACTCCCGGCTACGAGCTCGTCGGTGTCGTCGAGCGGCTCGGCCCTGGCTGCTGCCGGGTGCGGGAGGGCGATCGCGTCGCCGTGCTCACCGTCTGGGGCGCCTACGCCGAGCAGGTCTGTGTGCAGGAGGTCGACGCCGTCGAGATACCCGCCGAGCTCGACCCGGCCGACGTCGTGAGTCTCGTCCTGCCCTACACGACCGCCTACCAGCTGCTCCACCGCACTGCGAAGGCGCGGAGCGGCGAGCGGGTCCTGGTGCACGGAGCGGCGGGCCGGGTGGGGACCGCGGTCCTCGAACTCGGCGCCCTGGCCGGGCTCCGCCTCTACGGGACGGCCTCGGCCGCCGACCGCGCCACGCTCGAGCGCCTCGGCGCGGTGGCGATCGACTACCGGACCGAGGACTTCCTGGCGCGGGTCCGGGAACTGACCGCGGACGGCGTCGACGTCGTGCTCGACGGACTGGGCGGCAGGCTCTCGCTGCGCTCCTTCCGTGCGCTGCGCCGCGGCGGCCGGCTCGTCGTCTACGGCCACTACTCCACGCTGGCGGACGGGCGGAAGAGCCGGCGCGGATGGATCGAGTGGTATGCGGCGACCGCCGGGGTCGCGCTCCGGGCCCTGCTCTCGCCGGGCCGGCGGCTGAGGACGTACCGGATCCAGAAGCTGCACGGTCGTCGCAGGCAGTGGGTTCCCGTGGCCGGCCGCTCGCCGGCTCTTCCGGTCGGCGGCGGTCCTCGCGATCCGGACGCGTTCCGGGAGGACTTCCGCACGCTTCTCGAGCTGCTGCGGGCCGACAAGATCCATCCCGTCGTGGCGGCGCGACTTCCGCTCGTCGAGGCCCGTCGCGCCCACGAGCTCCTGGAGCGGACGGCCGGCACGGGCAAGCTCGTGCTCGTGCCGTAGCCCCGACGATCTCCCTTGCTGATCAGCTACCACTTCGCGGGCAAGGACGACCTGCTCGCGGCGTGCATCGCGGAGATCGAGCAGGTGACGGGCGCGTTCATGCAGCCCTACCTCGGGCCGCCCAGGGGCACGTCGCGCAGCTGCGGGCCTACGTCGAGTCCAACGTCGCGCTCGTCGGCGAGCACCCCGCCGCCGTCCGGGCGTTGATCGACATCGTGCGGAACCGCGCCGCGAGGAGCCCGGGGGTCAGCGGCCGCCCGGCCGTGTTCGAGGAGCACTTCCGCGCCGGGCAGGAGGCGGGCTTCCGCCCGCACCGGACGCGGGCCTGCGCCAACTCCGGCGGCTCCACCGCCGGTGTGTTCACCGACAGGTCGGCACGCTGACGAACGACTTCTTCGTCAACCTGCTCGATATGGACGTCGAGTGGCACTCGACCGTGACGAGGACCTGTTCGAAGGCTCGGTGAACGGGCAGGTCAAGTACCCCGGGACCCGCGCCGACGTGGTGTTCGGCTCGAACTCCGAGCTGCACGCGCTCGCCGAGGTCTACGCCAGCGACGACGCGGAGAACACGTTCGTCGCGGACTTCGTCGCCGCCTTCGCGAAGGCGAGGGACGCGGACCGCCACGACGTCTGACCGTCGTGTTCCGAGCGCCAACAACTGTGCTCCCACGGTCAAGCCCGCGGAGCGCCTCCTCCCCGAGCATCGGGGGTGACGCCGCCCCACCAGTGAGGAGTTCACCCATGACCGCCGCCACCACGGTGGTCCGGGCCGCCTGTCCCCAGGACTGCCCGGACACCTGCGCCATGCTCGTGAAGGTCGATGAGAACGGGCGGGCGGTGAACGTCGCGGGCGACCCGGACCACCCGTACACCAACGGCGGCCTGTGTGTGAAGGTCAACAACTACCTCGACCGCGTGTACGACCCGGGCCGGGTGCTGTTCCCGCTGCGCCGCACCGGCTCGAAGGGCAGCGGCCGCTTCGAGCGGATCACCTGGGAGGCGGCGGTCACCGAGATCGCCACCCGCTTCAGGGAGATCGCCGCCGAGTACGGCCCCGAGGCGATCATGCCCGTCAGCTACCTGGGCACCCAGGGGATCCTGAACGGGCTCAACGTCGGCGATCCCTTCTTCGCCAAGCTCGGCGCGACGGTCTCCGAGCGCACCTACTGCGACTCGGGCTCCTGCACCGCTTACGCGATGACGATCGGCGACACCGCGGGCGTGGACCCGGAGAGCCTGGTCCACTCGAAGTTCATCCTCGTGTGGGCCTGCAACATCATGAGCACGAACCTGCACCTCTGGCCCTACATCGCCAAGGCGCGGAGGAACGGCGCGAAGGTCGTGGTCGTCGACCCGATCCGCTCCCGCACGGCCGCGGCGGCCGACCAGCACATCGCGCTCCGCCCCGGCACCGACGGCGCGCTGGCCCTCGCCATGGCGCACGTGATCATCGCCGAGGGGCTCACCGACCAGGACTACATCGACTCCTACACGGTCGGCTTCGCGGAGTTCGCCGAGCGGGTCGAGCGCTACACCCCGGAGTGGGCGGAGACCGAGACCGGCGTGCCCGCCGAGACGATCCGCACACTGGCCCGCGAGTACGCGACCGCGCAGCCGTCGGTCATCCGGATCGGGGTGGCGGTGGAGCGGCACGCGGGCGGCGGCCAGACCGTGCGCGCCCTGTCCTGCCTGCCCGGACTGGTCGGCGCCTGGCGCAAGCCGGGCGGCGGGATCCTGCAGCTCCCGCTGTGGGCCTTCCCGGTGAACTGGGGTGCGTTCATGCACCCGGAGATGCTCACTCCGGGCACCCGGGTGGTGAACCAGTACACCCTCGGCGCCGCCCTGTCCGGCGACCTCCCCGAGGGCCCACCGCTCAAGGCGTTGATGGTTTACAACTCGAACCCGGTCGTCACCACCCCCGACCAGGACCGGCTCATCAAGGGCCTGAAGCGCGAGGACCTCTTCACTGTGGTGTCCGAGCAGTTCATGACCGACACCGCGGACTACGCCGACATCGTGCTGCCGGCCACGACCCAACTCGAGCAGTCGGACATCATGTTCAGCTGGGGCCACCTCTACATCACCTACAACCACCAGGCGATCGAGCCGCTCGGCGAAGCCGTCCCCAACACCGAGATGTTCCGCCGGCTGGCCGCCGCGATGGGCTTCGACGACCCCGTCTTCCGGCGCACCGACGAGGAGATGATCGCCGAGGCCTTCGACTGGGCGCACCCGAACATGGAGGGGATCACCGTCGAGTCGCTCAAGGAGCAGGGATGGCAGCGGCTCAACGTCCCCTCCCCCGACGACTACGCCCCCCACGCCGAGGGGAACTTCCCGACGCCGTCGGGCAAGGCGGAGTTCGTCTCCGCCGCCGCAGCTGGGGGCAACTTCGTCGTGCCGCTGTTCCGCCAGGGCTCGAACGACCACCAGCCCGGCCAGCCCGTCGACCCGCTGCCTCACTACATCCCGCCGCGCGAGTCCGCCGCCGCGGACCCCGAGCTCGCCGCGCGCTACCCGCTCAACCTGCTGACCCCGAAGTCGCACGCGTTCCTGAACTCCAGCTTCGGCAACCACGACTTCCACCGCCAGGTGGCGAGCGAGCACAGCCTCGTCATCCACCCCGACGACGCCGCCTCCCGCGGCATCGCCGAGGGCGACCCGGTCCGGGTGTTCAACGACCGCGGCACGTTCACCGTGGTCGCCACCGTGCAGGACACGGTGCCGCGCGGGGTCGTCGTCAGCCCGATGGGCGGCTGGCGGAAGCACTCGAAGGCCGCGGCCACGCTCGCCACCGTGAACCCGACCGTCTTCGGCGACCTGGGCAACGCGCCGACGTTCTCGGACACGCTCGTCGACGTGGAGATCGCCTGACATGGCCTACGTCGTGACCGAGGCCTGCATCGACGTCCAGGACCGCTCCTGCATGGAGGAGTGTCCGGTGGACTGCATCTACCCAGGCGACCGGATGATGTACATCCACCCCGACGAGTGCGTCGACTGCGGCAAGTGCATGCCCGCCTGCCCCAGCGACGCGATCCACTGGGAGTACAAGATGCCCGCCGATCAGGCGGCGTTCGTCGAGGTCAACGCCGTCACGGTCCGGTCGAACGGGCTGTTCGGCGGCGGCGAGGACGCGGACCCGGTGGCCGACCACCCGCTGGTGGCGCAGCGGAGGCCCCGATGAGGGTCGACCTGGTCGTCGTCGGCGCCGGTCCGGCGGGCCTCTACGCCACCTACTACGCCGGGTTCCGCGGGCTCTCGGTGGCCGTGGTCGACGCGCTGGACCAGCTCGGCGGCCAGATGTCGGTGCTCTACCCGGAGAAGCCCGTGTTCGACGTCGCGGGCTTCCCCCGGATCCGGGCCCAGGACCTCGTCGACTCCCTCGTCGAGCAGGCCGCGACTGCCGCGCCGACCTACTTGCTGGGCCACCACGCCGTCGGCCTCGAGCACGGGCCCGACGGCGTGGTGCTCGAGACCGACCGCGGCGCCCGGATCGAGGCCGGGGCACTGCTGGTGACCGGCGGCATGGGCCGGTTCAGCCCGCGTCCGCTCCCCGCGGGCGGCGACTTCGCCGGTCGGGGCCTGCGCTACGCGGTGCCCCGGCCCGCGGAGCTCGCCGACCGCCACGTGCTGGTCGTCGGCGGCGGCGACTCCGCCGTCGACTGGGCGCTGTGCCTGGAGCCGATCGCCGCCTCGGTCACCCTCGTGCACCGCCGGGACGCCTTCCGGGCGCACGAGCGCAGCGTGGCCCAGCTGCGGGCGTCGTCGGTGCGGGTCCTCACCCCGTGCGAGGTGCTCGACGTCCGCGGCGTCGAGAGGGTCGCGGAGGTGGACGTCGAGGGTCCGTCCGGCGTCGAGACGCTCGCGGTGGACGAGATCGTCGCGGCGCTGGGGTTCAAGGCGGACCTGGCGGCCCTGTCCTCCTGGGGGATCGAGCTCAGCAGGCGGGCCGTGGCCGTCGACCGGTCCATGCGGACCAACCTGCCGCGGGTGTTCGCGGCCGGCGACGTCACGGACTTCGAGGGCAAGGTGAAGCTGATCTCGGTCGGGTTCGGCGAGGCCGCGCTGGCGGTGAACAACCTCGTGCCGCTAGTCCGGCCCGACCTGCCCGTCGTTCCGGGACACTCGAGTGATGCGGCCTGACGCGCTCGTCGCCGACCACCCCTACGGCAGGCTGCCCGCGCGGGGCGAGCCGGTCCCGGTGGCGGCGGCGATGCTCCACGCCCCCAAGACCTGCGGACCCACCACCACCGTCGGGCAGGCGCGGGCCGCGTTCGCCGACGACCACGTGCACGCCCTGCTGGTGGTCGACCACGGGCTGCTCCTGGCCGTCGTCGAGCGGGCGGACCTGCCGGGGCGGCCCGCCGCCGCGGCGGTCCGGCACGTCGGCGGGCTAGCGGGCCGGACCGTGGGGCCGGACGCCGACCTCCACACCGTCCGGGACCGGCTGCGCGCGAGCGGACGTCGCAGGCTCGCCGTGGTCGACGGGCACGGCGCGCTGCTCGGACTGCTCTGCCTCAAACGCTCCGGCGCGGGGTTCTGCTCCGACGCGGGAGTCCGCGCCCGGCAGGTCTGAACAGGGGAAACTCACGTCGAAGAAACGCGCCGGTGACCTGAGCGTGGCATCGTGTCGTGATGACCCTGGTCACGATCGACACCTCCGCCGTGGCGGAGAGCGATCGCCTGGACTTCTGGCGGTCGACCGTGTGCGACAACTTCGTCGCCCTGAACGTCGCGCCCACGGGCACCGGGCTCGTCGCCGGACGGGTGACCGCGGCGAACGTCGCGGACACGCACCTGCGCCGGATCTCCTCGGTGCCGCACACGTTCGAGCGGACCGAGCGGCAGGTGCGCCGGGCGGACGAGGACTACCTGCAGATCGCCCTCGCCCGGCGCGGACGCACCCTCGTCGTGCAGGACGGGCGCGAGGCCGTGATCGGCCCCGGCGAGTTCGTGCTCTACGACTCCAGCCGCCCCTTCACGTTCGCCACCAGCGACAGCTTCGAGTACTCGGTCTGCCTGCACCCCAAGCGGGACCTGCCGCTCTCGGCCGCCGAGATGGCGTCGTCGACCGCGATCACGTTCGACGGCAGGCGCGGGGTCGGCGCGCTCCTGCCTCCGCTGCTGTCCTCGCTGGACCGTGCGGTGGGGGACGACCTGCCCGAGGCCGGCCAGGCCGCGGTCGCCCGCACCATCGGGGACCTTTTCGTGGCGCTCGTCCGCAGCCGGGTGCCCGCCGGGGCGCAGAACCTGCACCTCGTCCGCGCGCGGGCCTACATCGACGACCACCTCGCAGATCCCGACCTCGACCCGGCGCAGGTCGCCGCGGCCTGCGCCATCTCGCTCAGCTACCTGCACAAGGTCTTCGCGGACGCCGACGAGTCCGTCGCCGGCCGGATCCGCGAGCAGCGGCTGCAGGGGGCGTGGGCCGACCTGCGGAGATCGGATCTCCCGATCGGCGCGGTCGGCGCCCGTTGGGGGATGCCGGACCCGGCCGCCTTCAGCCGCTCGTTCCGCACCCGCTTCGGCCTCTCGCCGCGGGAGCACCGCCGCAGCTGACCGCCGCCCGAGCGGCGATGCAGCGCCGATGGGAGTACGAGATCCCCGGCGTGGTGGTCGGCGATGGCGTCGACATGAAGTGGCCGCATGCTGCGGGCAAGAGCCGCCAGGCATCGCGGAGTCGCTCACGACCGACACGCCGGCCCGCTTCACGACCGACAAGAGCGACCGAGCGCGTCAACCGTTCGGCAACTGCTCTACGGCTGGTCGTTCGACGCACGCGTCCGGGCCGCCGGCCCGCCCGACGAACATCTGATCCGCACTGAGCGTTGGATCGCCTGCCACACCCGGCCGGTCAAGGATCTCGCCGATCCCTCCGTCCTCCGTCCCGCCCTCGACGCCCAGGCCGTACGCCTTTCGGTCCGTGCATGGTCCGTGAACACCCATGGACGGCGGTCCGCAGCCGGACACAGCCGGGCGAGACGAGAACGGCCCCTGACCCGCGTCTCCGCTGGTCAGGGGCCGTACCCCGAGGGTGTGGCAGGTGAAGGATTCGAACCTTCGTAGGCTAAGCCGACGGATTTACAGTCCGCTCCCTTTGGCCACTCGGGCAACCTGCCGGGGTGCCGTCGGCCTCGCCGACGTGCAGGGAGAAGGATACGACAGCGAGATCCGGCCCCCACGAGGGGGGCCGTCAGCAAGGAGGAGCCCATGGCCGACCCGTCGTTCGACGTGGTGAGCAAGGTCGATCGGCAGGAGGTCGACAACGCCCTCAACCAGGCCGCGAAGGAGCTCTCCCAGCGGTTCGACTTCCGGGGCACCGACACCTCGATCAGCTGGGCCGGCGAGGAGGCGATCACCCTCGAGTCCGGGACCGAGGAGCGGTTGAAGGCCGCGGTCGACGTCTTCAAGGAGAAGCTGATCAAGCGGAACATCTCGCTGAAGGCGTTCGAGGTGGGCGAGCCCGCGCAGTCGGGCAAGGCCTACAAGGTCACCGGCAAGATCCTGCAGGGCATCGCGTCGGACAAGGCCAAGGAGATCAGCAAGACCATCCGCGACGAGAAGCTCAAGGGCGTGCAGGCCCAGATCCAGGGCGACCAGCTGCGCGTCTCGGGCAAGAAGAAGGACGACCTGCAGGCGGTCATCGCGCTGCTGAAGAGCAAGGACTTCGGCATCGCCCTGCAGTTCACGAACTACCGCTGAGGCCCGGTCCGGCCTGACACCGCGCCCGGCCGGGGTGTCAGGCCGGCGGCACCACACGCCGCGCCGCCCGGGCGAGCACGCCCGGGCGGGACCAGCTGCGCGCCGTCGGGTCGCCGATGAAGTCCACGGACGCCGCGGCGCTGGCCGTGCGACCGCCGACCGGCGGAAGGGCAGGTGCCGCATCTCGCCACCCGGCGGACCGGTGTACAGGCGGCACATCAGGACGAGGCGGCCCGCTGGGTCGTCACGGACGCGGGCCACCTCCGCCAGGGCGAACTCCGCCGCCGTCGACGCCGCGCCATCGTGCCCGGAATCGGGTGGGTGGGGCGAGGGTGCGGTTCTCTGGCCCGGGAGTCCTCAGCCGCTCGCACGCCACGCGCTTTGACTCCCCCGGGCCGGCTCCCCCCGGCGACGAGGAGTCAGGAGGTTCAGGACGACCGAGATCAGGCGCTCGACGACGCCGTTCAGCATCCTGAGCGTCCGGGAGCTCCGACGCCGTGAGCATCGGGGACCATCGCAGATCCCGCCGGAGTGTGTGAGCGAGACGCCTGTGAGGTGCCGATTTTGTCGGTGCTCGAAGATATGTTCGACTCGTGCAGCAGACCGAGCCGCTCCCGGACCTGGCGGGCCTTCCGCCCGGTCCCGTGCTCGCCGCTGCCCTGGCCCGGATCGACCCGATGACCCTGCCCCTGCCCGACCGGC